>NZ_JBRRDW010000029.1:0-63487 GCF_056759895.1 Stenotrophomonas sp. STEN038 | reverse complement strand
TTACAATCCAACACGCCGCCACAGCCATCTAGGCGGGGTCAGTCCTGACGAGTTCGAGGCAGCGCATCGCCACCCTCGGTCAGGTGTCCACTAAATCCTGGGAACTCCAGTCTCACCCCACAGCAATTCCATATCCTCAACGCCTTCGAGGACCTACGTCGCGTCGCAGTGTCAGGAGGTGCTGGCACCGGCAAAACCGTTCCTGCCTGTGAAGATGCCCGCCGCCTCGCTATGACAGGCAATCGGACACTTTTCACCTGCGGATCTGCACAGCTTGCCAACTACATAAGGGTTGTACTTCGTGACAGCGGTGTTGACGTCGCAACCGTTGCCGAACTCGCCCAACGAATTGGCGAGGATACCGGTCTACTGGCTGACAATACAGTACTGCGATCTGAGCAGATCCCTGACATGCTGTTTGACGGCATGGCATTGCGTCAGGATCTTGCCTACGATGCGGTTGTGGTCGATGAGGCTCAAGACTTCACATCTACCACCTGGGTAGCAATCGACGCACTCGCCAGCCGCACTGAAGCCTCTACACTGCACGCGTACTTCGATAGCAATCAGCGGCTCTATGGCGAGCTTCGGAGCCACTTTGACTCTTACGCACTGCTACCGATCCGACTCACGCGCAACCTGCGCAATACTCAGAACATCCACGAAGCTACTCAGCGGTTCTATCGAGGACCCGCTTTGATTGCTGACGGGCCGATCGGCGCAGAAGTTCAATGGCTGGTGTGCGAAGACACCCGCATCGGCGGAACCGTAACCGATTTGGTCCGTAGGCTCATCAATAGCGAAGGCGTGCTGCCAAGTGATATAGCGGTACTGAGTCCCAGTCCAACCGCGCTCAATGAGCTACGTGCGCCCTTTCGCGATCAGATCCCTGCAGGCCTCACTCTTTCCACCATCATGGATTTCAAAGGCTTGGAACGCCGCTTCATAGTCTTGCTCGCAACACGCGATATGTCGGATGCTCCAGAACTGGCTTATGTGGCTCTCTCGCGGGCGCGCGTGAATCTCACGATTGCAGGATCAGCCGAGGTATTGGGCTGGCTGCGCCCCCCCCCGCATTAGCTGCAGCGCCGAGTTCCAGTCTTTCAGTGACAGGGAATCACTCAAATTCTGCTGAAATTTGATCAGCCATAGCAGCAGCGCGAGATGACCCACTTAATTGGGCTGCTTCCTTCAACAAGTTCGCCGCAGCTTTACGACGTGCACTTTGCTTGAATCGCATGATGTTCAAAACCGCACCGTATACGCTTGCACTCTGATGCGCGGAAAAATGATCAGCCACACGCAAAGCGTTCAGCCTCTCAATTCCACACGCTTCAATTGTCTTCCCACCTTTTTCCGTTACGGGCACAATTCTACCTATGAGGTCAAACGCCATGTTCGCATCCCAGCAATCCAATTGAGGATGCACAATCACATAATCAGCAGAATCCCCAGGAACCAGACTCATCGCGGAAACGTCAATTTCTGGCGAAACAGCCCGGAAATTCGACTTTTTTGTATTACAGGGCCGACAGCAAACGCCCATATTATTGACTGCAAGAATAAATTGACCTGCAATGGTCCGTGCAATTACATGATCAAGCGTAAATGACGCATGATCAAAAGAAAGCTCTATACAGCAGTAACAGCACTTCCTCCTCTGTTGATAGAAAAAGTAATCCTTTATCGCCCTTTTGAACCTTAAAAACTCCGACCTCACCACATCGGGAGGCTTCAACCAATGGTCAGGCTGAGTGAATTCGGCGCAGAGCGAAGCGTATTCATCGCCCGACACCCCAAAATTATCGACCTCTGGGGGACGACTTATAGGCCTGGTCATCATCTATCTCCAAGAGCTTCATAGCACCATCAATCAACCTCATTTCTGCACGCTTGTTTTTGTAAATAGACTTGAGCTCTCTCAACCTAATAATCTGATCAAACCTAGACCGAGTATTATTTGGATTCATACCAACCAACCTAATTATCTCGTCGGCCAAATATAAACTCGATGGAACGGGCGACCTAAATACATCAACAAGTATTTCTTCAACTGGACTTTTGGAACTGAACTTCCTTTCAAAAAAAAGAAATTTTTTATCGATTGTTACCGGCATACACCCCATCTCCTGAAATCCCTGAACAACCAAAGGAGAGTGAGTGGCAATAATGAAGTGACAACCCCATACATTTTCCAACAACGCTTTGATATGTTTTGAAAAGTCGATCTGCCATTTTGGATGCAAGCTTAGCTCCGGCTCATCGATAAGAACGATTGAATTATTGCGAATTGATCCAACCAACCCCAAAAGGGAGCAAAGAAGCTGCTGCTCGCCGGAACTTGCATAGGAAACACCAAGTGACGTTCCGTCCTCCCTGAATATCTCGACGTCACCCAAAGCGACAAAACCAATAGCCTTTAGGGCAGAGAATGCTTGCAGTATTGCATATTCTAGGGAAGACCCTTCTGATGCCTGACCAAAATCAACCACAAATTCTGCGTCTTTGAAGACCTGCGCCCCCAACACAGACAATATAGTCGAAAGCATCTCCTTGAAAACAGGCCAACCTTCCAACTGCACCTCCATCAGAACCAAAGATCTTAGTTTGGTATTCCGCTGATGTGTCTTGAGTTCGTGCCATGCTGAATCAGGATCCTGCCAAAAGCGCTCAAGCCAATACCACGAAGCCACATTCTTTTTAAAGATAACCCTACAGCGAGGCAGAAAGCCAGCCCCCCCAAGGAACTGAAAGAACCGCGATGCCCTCTCTGAGTCCTGACTAACTCCAATTACTGCTCGCTCGATCACGCCCTGAGCTAGAGATCGAGGCCGTATAACTTTATCCCGCGTCAACCCAAGCGGCATATAGAATCCAGCACCGTCATCCTCAGTACCGTATATGGAGAAAACACTCTTTCTGCTGGCAGCCCCGGATGGAAATCTAGAGAAAGGACTAAATGTCTGGCAAATTACTCGCGAAACCCCGCCAAATACGTCGACGTCCCCCTCGCCATCACTAAATCTACGGGCTATCGCGCATAAAAGTGCCGTTTTACCCGCTCCATTTGCCCCAGTAACTACGTCAACGTGATTTCGCCCAAAAGCCCGCTCACCTAAAGAGGTAGACCGATCTTGCCACCTTACAAATCTCACGTGGGCCACGACGCTATCCTTGCGACAAAAAATTTAGAGATAAAAGAGAAAAGGCAGCCGTAGCTGCCTTTTCCACTCCAGCGTGAGATCAAACCCCAACAGGATTAGCCTTCTCCGGATCAATCCCATACTGCTTGATAGCCCGGGCAACATCCTTCGACGTCATCTTCCCGTCCTTCGCAAGCGCCGCAATGGCCGCATGCGCGATGTAGTAACGGTCAACCTCGAAGAAGCGACGCAGGTTGGCACGCGTGTCCGAACGGCCGAAACCATCAGTACCCAGGATCGAGTAGGTAGCCGGCACGAAGGCGCGGATCTGGTCGGTGTAGGCGCGCACGTAGTCGGTTGCGGCGATGACCGGGCCCTGGCGGCCTTCCAGCAGCTCGGTGACGTACGGCTTGCGCGGTTCGGCTTCCGGGTGCAGGCGGTTCCAGCGCTCGGCGTCGAAACCATCGCGACGCAGTTCGTTGAAGCTCGGGCAGCTCCAGATGTCGGCGGTGACGCCGAAATCCTTGTCCAGCAGTTCGGCCGCTGCAATGGCTTCGCGCAGGATGGTGCCGCTGCCCAGCAGCTGCACGCGCAGCTCGCCCTTCTTCGGCTTGCCGGCGTCGGTGAGCAGGTACATGCCCTTGATGATGCCTTCGGCTGCGCCTTCCGGCATGGCCGGGTGGGCGTAGTTCTCGTTCATCAGGGTGATGTAGTAGTACTCGTCGATCTGGTCTTCCATCATGGCCTTGGTGCCGTGCTGGAGGATGACGGTTACTTCGAAACCGAAGGTCGGGTCGTAGCTGCGCACGTTCGGGATGCCGCCAGCGACGATGTGGCTGAAGCCGTCTTCGTGCTGCAGGCCTTCGCCGTTCAGCGTGGTGCGGCCAGCGGTGCCGCCGAGCAGGAAGCCGCGGGTACGCATGTCCGCTGCCTGCCAGGCAATATCGCCAATGCGCTGGAAGCCGAACATCGAGTAGTAGATGTAGAACGGCAGCATCGGCACGTTGCTGACCGAGTAGCTGGTACCGGCCGCCATCCACGAGGACATGGCACCCGGCTCGCTGATGCCCTGCTGCAGCACCTGGCCGCTCTGGTCTTCGCGGTAGTACATCAGCTGGTCGGCGTCGACCGGCTTGTACTTCTGGCCGTACGGGGCGTAGATGCCGATCTGGCGGAACAGGCCTTCCATACCGAAGGTGCGCGCTTCGTCGGCGACGATCGGCACCAGGCGCGGCCCCAGCTCCTTGTCACGCAGGCTGATGTTCAGCGTCTGCACGAAGGCCATGGTGGTGGAATAGGTGCGCTCGCCGGATTCCTTGAGCAGGCGCTCGTAGGTTTCCAGCTTCGGTGCGATGAAGGACTTGTCGGCCTTCTGGCGACGCTGCGGCAGGTAGCCGCCCATCGAAGCGCGACGTTCCTGCAGGTACTTCACTTCCGGCGAATCCGGGCCCGGGTGGTAGAACGGCACCTGGCCGTCCTTGAGCTGCTCGTCGGTGACGGGGATGTTGAAGCGGTCGCGGAAATGGCGGACCGATTCGTCGTCCAGCTTCTTGGTCTGGTGGGTGGGGTTGAGCGCTTCACCAGCGCTGCCCATGCCGTAGCCCTTAACCGTCTTGGCCAGGATCACGGTCGGCATGCCCTTGGTGTTCACGGCCTGGTGGTAGGCGGCGTACACCTTGTGCGGGTCGTGGCCGCCACGGTTCAGGCGCCAGATGTCGTCGTCGGACAGGCCGGCGACCATCGCTGCGGTTTCCGGGTACTTGCCGAAGAAATGCTCGCGCGTATACGCGCCGCCGAAGGCCTTGCAGTTCTGGTATTCGCCGTCGACGGTTTCCATCATCAGCTTCTTCAGGACGCCATTGGTGTCCTTGGCCAGCAGGGCATCCCAGTAACCGCCCCACAGCAGCTTGATCACGTTCCAGCCGCCGCCACGGAACACGCCTTCCAGTTCCTGGATGATCTTGCCGTTGCCGCGCACCGGGCCATCAAGGCGCTGCAGGTTGCAGTTGACGACGAAGATCAGGTTGTCCAGGCCTTCGCGGCCGGCCAGGGCGATCGCGCCCAGGGTTTCCGGCTCGTCCGACTCGCCGTCGCCGATGAAGCACCACACCTTGCGGTCGCTCTTCTCGATCAGGCCACGGTTTTCCAGGTAACGCAGGAACTGCGCCTGGTAGATGGCAGCCAGCGGGCCCAGGCCCATCGACACGGTCGGGGTCTGCCAGTAATCCGGCATCAGCCACGGGTGCGGGTACGACGACAGACCGCCGCCGTCCACTTCCATGCGGAACTTGTCCAGCTGCTGCTCGCTGATGCGGCCTTCCAGGTAGGAACGCGCATAGATGCCCGGGGCGCTGTGGCCCTGGATGAACAGCAGGTCGCCCGGGTGGTTGTCGCTGGGTGCGCGCCAGAAGTGGTTGAAGCCCACGTCATAGAGCGTTGCGCCCGATGCGAACGAGGCGATGTGGCCGCCCAGGTCACCCGGCTTGCGGTTGGCGCGCACGACGGTGGCCATCGCGTTCCAACGGATGATGGAGCGAATGCGCCATTCCAGTTCCGCATTGCCGGGGCTCTTGGCTTCCAGCTGCGGCTCGATGGTGTTGACGTATTCGGTGGTGGGGGAGAACGGCAGGAACGCGCCCGAGCGACGGGTCAGTTCAACCATGCCTTCCAGCAACTGATGTGCGCGCTCGGGGCCCTCGACATCGATAACGGCCTTCAACGACTCGATCCACTCCTGGGTTTCCAGGGGATTCGTGTCGTTATCAAGCATCTCGTTCAACCAGTTCATTAGCGCTCCCAGTTACTGCACGCACGCGCGCGCTTGTCATTATTTTGAGCCGTAAAGTGTAGCGCACCCGGTACCTTGCCAAGCTGGCTACGCATGCGTATGGAGCGGCAAAAGCCAGTGTCTGCAAGACAGTTCGCGACAGTTCTCATGCGCCCACGAGGACAGCCGGAGACAGCTTCCGCGCGCCTGCCAACATCCTTAATGGCGCTAAACACGGGGCGAAATTGCCATCTGCCGGGGTCAGCCCGATGACAGCGGGGCCAGCGAACGACCCCATCACCCACCAGGAATGCCCACCTAGCTGGTCTGCACCGTCCCATGGGAGGCGCTGCCATTTGCGCCGGAAGAGTTTTCGATATATCGTTTTGCGCAAATTCGATATATCGAAAACCCTGATGACCAGCCCGGAACCCCGCCGCTCCCCCACCCCGCGCCCCTTGGGCCGAGGCGATCTGCGCCTGTTGCTGCTGTCGCTGATCGGCGAGCAGCCGCGCCACGGCTACGAGCTGATCCAGCAGATCAGCGAGATGTTCGTGCGCGTCTACACGCCCAGCGCGGGCTCGGTGTATCCGCTGCTGGCCGACTTCGAGAAGCAGCGCTGGGTAAGCGCCGAGGAAGACGGCGGGCGCAAGCGTTACAGCATCACCAACCTTGGCCAGGCCCAGCTCAAGCTGCGTGCGGAGGACGTGGAAACCGCGCGCATGCGTGCCCGCCACAACTCGCGCGTCATCGCCAGGGAAAGCCTGCCGGCGCCGTTACGCGATGCCATGCACCAGTTCACCCACTCGTTGATGTTGCGCAAGGGCGATTGGCAGGACGCCGATGTCGCGCGCATCGCCAGTTTGATTGCAGAGGCGACCGCGCTGGTACAGCAGCAGTCGCAGGAAAACTGATTCGCACCACCGTTATTCATTACGACCCAGCCAGAGCGATCCAGCCACGGTCTCCCGGCCTTGCCGACACTGACCCCAGGTACCCCCATGTCACAGCATGAAACCCAATTGATCCGCATGACCCCGCGTTTCCGCCAGCTGCAGGTAGTGCACACGGAACGTTTGACCCCGAACATGCAGCGCATCGTCGTAGGCGGCGATGCGCTGGAAGGTTTTGACAGCCGCTCACCGGATGACCACGTGAAGCTGTTCTTCGCCAATGCCGAAGGCGAGTTTGTATTGCCGGAACTCACCGAACAGGGCCCGCGCTATCCGGAAGGCAAGCAGCCGTCACCGGCACGCGATTACACGCCGCGCTTTTACGATGCCGATGCTGGAGAACTGGTATTGGATTTCGTGCTGCATGGTGATGGCCCGGCCACGAGTTGGGCAGCCAACGCGAAGGTTGGTGACGCGTTGGTGGTTGCCGGGCCGCGTGGTTCGCATGTGGTGGCCGATGATTTCGACTGCTATGTGCTGATTGGCGATGAGACAGCGTTGCCGGCGATTGCACGGCGCTTGGAAGAGCTTCCGCAAGGTGCGGTGGCCGAGGTGTTCATCGAGATCCCGGAAGAAGGTGACCGGCAGCCCTTGCAGAGCGCGGCGCAGGTGACTGTCTCCTGGTTCGAGCGCAATGGTTTTGATGCGGCGAGCAGCAGCTTGCTGGAGGATGCGCTGGTGGATTTCGAGCAGCCTGATGGTGATACGCATTACTGGATTGCCACCGAGTCCAAGCGTGCGCGGATGATGCGCAAGTTTGTGGAAGGGCATTTGCAGGTGCCGAAGGAATGGATTCGCGCTACCGGGTATTGGAAGGCGGATCCGAACGAGGTGGAGTGAGGTTTGAAGCCTGCCCCTTCTCCCTTCGGGAGAAGGGGCCCGGTGGGCGGATGAGGGTTGGTGCGAAGCTGTAGTGCCGAGCCATGCTCGGCAGAGGCTTTCCCGGTAAGGCTCCAGCCGAGCGTGGCTCGGCTCTACACGGGTCAAAAGCTACCCCTCCCCAACCCTCCCCTTCGCTGCGCGAAAGGGAGGGGGCCAAGCGGTAGTACCGAGCCATGCTCGGCAGAGGCTTTACCGGTAAGGCTCCAGCCGAGCATGGCTCGGCTCTACCCGGTAAGGCTCCAGCCGAGCATGGCTCGGCTCTACAGGGTCAAAAGCTACCCCTCCCCACCCCTCCCCATCGCGGCGCGAAAGGGAGGGGGCGAAGCTTTTCCCCTCCCCTTTGGCGTAGCCAAGGGGGAGGTTGGGAGGGGGTTGGGTTTTGCTTTGGGCTTTTGGGGTTGCTGCTGAGAGCACCCCTCCCTAGCCCTCCCCTTCGCTGCGCGAAAGGGAGGGGATTGGAGCTACTGCCCTGCGCCGAAGCGGTAGGTCACGCCCAACATCGGGCCGGACAGGGACACGTCCAGGCGCTTGCCCTTGTCGCGGTAATCCAGGCTCTGGTGGCGGTAGCCCATCGATACGAACAAGTTATCCGTCGCCTGGTAGTTGGCCAGCGCCAACAGCTGCCAGGTCGAATCCGAACCAACACCGAAACCGCCTACATCCACATAGGCAATGCTGCTCCAGCGCGGACTCAGCGTCTGCCGCCAACGCACGCCGGCAATCGGGTCGACGAAGGTGGAATCCGAACGCGCCGATACCAAGCCCGGCACGTTCACCCCAGCGTTGATATCCCAGTAACGAACACCGGCCAACAGATCGATGCCGGTGCGCTCGTTCGCCAGCCAAGCGTAGCCAGCAGTCACCGTCGCCGAGGTCTGCTTCACTTTCACGTTGGCTGCCACGCCAATCGGCAGCGGTGTCGAATCCGAGGTGGATGCGTGGGTGAAATCGGCCTGCAGCACGAAGTTGCCGCGGCGCGCGGTGCCGGTGATGAAGGCAGCGGCATCGAGGTTATCCATCAGCTCGGAGAACGACTTGTGCACGTCCGCCATCGGTGCGCTGCGGAACGGCCGCACCTGGCCTTCCATGCCGCTCATCCACACGTAAGGCGTGGCCTGGAAACGCCAGCTATCGTCGTTGTCATTGCTCTGTGCGTGCGCAAGCGGCACGCTGCCCATTGCCAAAAGCAGGCACAGGCTTTTGCGGGTGAATCGGGTTTTCATTGAAGCTCCAGATGGTGCGTGCCCACCAGCGCAGGCACGCCGATTGCTCGCCTTAGATGCCCAGGAAACGGAACGGCTTGGCGTCCTTGAACTGGGCGTTGGCTTCACCTGCGTAGATAGTGCGCTGCTGGTTGCCAAGGTCCAGACGTTTCACCTTGCCGCTGCGCTCGCTGAAATCAATCTTCTTCAGGTCCACCCAGAACACATTGGTGGCCAGCGCGGATTCGAAGTAATAGCGCATGCGCGACTGATCGGAGACCGTGCGCCAGCGCGTCGAGGAAATATTCGGCTGGTCCGGCGTGGTGATGCCGTACGGAACCGACACATTGCGGATCACGCCGAACACGCTGGCGGTGGATTCCACCGGATCGGTCGACTTGGGAATGGCGTCGATATAGAAGGCCGCGCGCGCGAAGCGGTCCGAAGCGCGGTTGGTACCTGGCAACATCACCGTGCCGCCGATCTGCCGCCAATAGCTTTCCAATGCCAGCTGCTCTTCGAAGATCGGCGAGTTGGTCATCACCTTGTAGTCGCGGCTGTGATGGATGACCTGCTTGCCCTTGATGTACTCGATGATGGCGCTGTCGCCAGTGGAATCGGACAACGACAGATGCAGCGTTGCCATGCGCTGCTCACCAGGAGCGGCATCACTGACCAGGGTGAAGGGCTCGCTGCTCAGCGCTTTCACCGCTTCATCGACGGTGGCGAAGCTGTCCAGCATGTACTGCGTCCACACCGAGATGGCCAGACCGGGCTTGCCGCTGTTGCGCTCGGGATACTCGGACTCGGCCAACCACAGCAGGTTGGCGACCAGGCCGGCTTCGTTCATGCCGTCGGTGGTGGAGATGTCGTAAGCGCTGGCAATGACGCTGCCGTAGCGCGAGGTCCACTTCAGCGTATCCGGGCCGGTCTCGCCGTTGCGCTGCATGCCACGCGGGAACATCCACAGATGGGTGCCGGTATCGACCTTGTAGTCCATCGAACGGCCGGTGAAGATTTCATTCCCCGCACCGTGATAGACGAAACGGGTGCAGGCATCGGCATGTTGCTGCATGCCGGCCATACCGAAAAGTACGGTTGCGCAGGCGGCAATGATGGATCGCTTGGCTGATTTCATGGGGGTAGCTTCCTTGGCTGATCAGGTCAGTGATGCAATCGGAATGATCCTAACAGCCATTCATTGTCCTATCGCGACTTGGTTGGCAGTCTCGAAAATCAGCAATCAGACAATTGGGCGCTGCTATGCTCCGCACATATTCGAACGGAGGAACTGCCCCATGCCTCAAATCACACCACATCACACCGTTGCCATCCTCCGCCCGCTGCTGGTCGGCGGCCTGCTGAGCATCGCCTTGAGCGGCTGCCTGAGTGCACCGCCGCTTAGCGACGATCCCGATTTCGGCCGCTGCAGCGATGCCTCCGTGCAATGGGCGGTGGGCACGGTGAATGACGAAGCCACCGTGCGTCGCCTGAAGACGGAGAGCGGTGCAGGCCTGGTCAATCCGATCAGCCCGACCACCATCGTCTCGCGCGATATCCGCCAGGATCGCCTGCGCGTTTACACCGATGCCAACAACGTCATCACCAAGGTGCGTTGCGAGTAACACCAGCGCGCTGCAGCCTGCAGCACAGCACGCGCACAAACACGAACGGCAGGGTTTCCCCTGCCGTTCGTCGTTTCACACGCTCACAATCGCGAGCGCTTGTTTCAAGGCCGCTTACTTCAAACCGCGGTTGTGCAGCAGCGGCTCGACGCTCGGGTCCTTGCCGCGGAAATCGCGGTAGGCCGTTGCCAGGTCACGCGTATTGCCGATCGACAGGATCTTGTCGCGGAACACCTGGCCGTTCTCACGGGTCAGGCCACCGTTCTCCTTGAACCACTCGAAGGCGTCATGGTCGATCATCTCCGCCCAGAAGTAGGCGTAGTAACCAGCCGAGTAACCGCCACCCCAGATGTGGTCGAAGTAGCTGCTGCGGTAACGCGGCGGCACCTGGGCCAGGTCCACCTTGTAGCGCTTCAGCGCATCGGCTTCGAATTTGTCCACGTCCTGCAGCGGTGCGTCAGCGCCCTGCGTATGCCATGCCAGGTCGAGCAGCGCCGCCGACAGGTATTCGGTGGTCATGTAGCCCTGGTTGAAGGTCTTGGCCTTGGCGATCTTGTCGACCAGCTCCTGCGGCATCGCTGCCTTGGTCTGGTAGTGCTTGGCGTAGTTGGCGAACACCTTCGGGTCCGAAGCCCAGTGCTCGTTGAACTGCGACGGGAACTCGACGAAGTCACGCGGCACGCCGGTGCCGGCCACGCTCGGGTACTTGGTGTTGGAGAACATGCCGTGCAACGCATGGCCGAACTCGTGGAACATGGTGGTCACATCGTCCCAGCTCAGCAGCGCGGGCTGGCCGGCGGCAGGCTTGGTGAAGTTGCTGACGTTGTAGACCACCGGCTTGGTGCCGGTCAGGCCGTCCTGTTCGACGAACACGTCCATCCAGGCGCCACCGGACTTGCTGTCGCGCTTGAAGAAGTCGGCGTAGAACAGCGCCAGCGGCTGGCCGTTGGCATCGGTGACTTCAAACACGCGCACGTCCGGGTGATAGACCGGCAGGTCCTTGCGCTCCTTGAAGGTCAGGCCGTAGAGCTGGTTGGCGGCGTAGAAGACGCCGTTCTGCAGCACGTTGTCCAGCTCGAAGTAGGGCTTGATCTGCGACTCGTCGAGGTCGTACTTGGCCTTGCGCACCTGCTCGGCGTAGAAGTCCCAATCCGATGCGGAGGCCTTGAAGCCGCCCTTCTGCGCGTCGATCACCTTCTGGATCTCGGCCAGCTCACCGCGTGCCTTGGCGGTGGCCGCCGGCACGGTGTCGGTCAGCAGCTTGAGCGCATGCTCCGGCGTCTGCGCCATCTGGTCGGTGAGGTTGTAGGCGGCGTAGTTCGGGAAGCCGAGCAGCTTGGCCTTGGCCGCGCGCAGCTGGGCCAGGCGCTGGATGATGGCGCGGGTGTCGTTGGCATCGCCGTGCTCGGTACGGGTCTCCGAGGCCTGCAGCACCTTGGCACGCACGTCGCGGTCCTGCAGCGAGCCGAGTGCCGGCTGCTGGGTGGTGTTCTGCAGGCTCAGCACCCACTTGCCGTCGAGCTTGCGGCCCTTGGCAGCGTCTTCGGCGGCAGCGATGTCGCCATCGGACAGGCCTGCCAGCTGCGCCTTGTCATCGATGACCACTGCACCGGCAGCGGTGGCCGCGACCAGCTTGTTGTGGAAGTCGTTGGACAGGGTGGCTTCTTCGGCGTTGTACTGCTTCAGCGTTTCCTTGTCGGTATCGCTGAGCTCGGCACCGGCCTTGACGAAGCCCTTGTAGGTTTCCTCGACCACGCGCAGCTGCTCGGCGTCCAGGCCGGCTTCGGCGCGGCCGTCATAGATGCTCTTGATGCGCGCGAACAGCTTGGCGTCCAGGTGAATGGCGTCGCCATGCGCGGCCAGCTTGGGCACCACGTCTTCCTGGATCTTCTGCCGCTCCGGGTTGGTATCAGCCTGCACCACGCTGAAGAACACGCGGCTGACGCGGTCCAGGATGGCACCGGACTTTTCCATCGGCAGCAAGGTGTTGTCGAAGGTGGCCGGCTGGGTGTTGTCGGTGATCTGCTTGATCTCCGCCAGCTGCTGGCGCATGCCTTCCTCGAACGCCGGCAGGTAATCGCTGTCCTTGATCTTGTCGAAAGCCGGCGCCTGGAACGGCAGCGAGCTGACAGTCATGAACGGGTTGGTGGAGGCATCGCCCGGCTTGGCGGCCTCCGCAGGTGCATTGGCGGTCACGGGGGCAGTGGACTCCTTGCCAGAACAGGCGGCCAGCGCAAGGCTGATGGCGGCGGCCAGAACAACGGTACGCGACATGAAACGGCTCCTTGGGAACGGGCTTCGACAACAGCCCATCACCCTACTCCGTTCCCCTGTGAGCGGCATGTGCCGATGGTGGCGCCAAGACGCGCCGGACGCGGCGGCTCAGCCGGTGCCGCGGTTGCGGCCCATCCATTGCCGGTACCACTGGCGAACGGCGGCCATGTCGGCCACGTCGTCACCGGTCGTATGGAACACCGGACCGAAGCCGATGACCTTTTCCGGGTAATGGAAATAGGCCGGGATGATGGGCACATCGGCCATGCGCGCGATTTTCAGGAAACCGCCCTTCCATTCAGTCACCTGCTTGCGCGTGCCTTCCGGCGCCAGCGCATACCAGATCTGCTCGCTGTCGCGGATCATCGCCACCGCCTGGCCGACCGTGCCCTGCGGCGAACTGCGGTCCAGCGGCACCACGCCCATCCGCCGCAGCACCACGCTCAGTGGCCACCAGAACAGCTTGTCCTTGCCGAGAATGCGCGCCTCCAGACCCAGCGCCATCTTTGCCGCCAGCCCCCACAGGCCATCCCAGTTGGAGGAATGCGGTGCGGCGATCACCACTGCCTTGGCCAGGTCCGGGATGGGTCCACGGATCTGCCAGCCACCCAGGCGCAGCACGCTGCGGCCCAGCCAACGGCTGAAGGCGGCGCCCTTGCGCTGCGGCATGGCAGCGGGAATAGCCGGAATGGTCGGCGGTGTGTTGCTCAAGCACTACTCCCAATTACGTGTGGAACGGCCGCGCTTGACCTGCGCGCGTTCCTTTTTCTGATCCAACCGGCGCAGCTTGGAGCCGTACGAGGGCTTGGTCGCCACCCGTGGCTTGGGCACGCTCAGGCTGGCCTGGATGAAGCTGGCAAGACGCTCGCGCGCATCCTGGCGGTTACGGTCCTGGGTGCGGAAGCGCTGCGCATCGATCACCAGCACGCCCTCGCCGGTCACCCGGCGGTCGCGGCGGGCGAGCAGGCGCTCGCGCAATGGTTCAGGCAGGGACGGTGAGCCGGCGATGTCGAAACGCAGTTCCACCGCTGTGGAGACCTTGTTGACGTTCTGTCCACCCGCGCCGGACGCACGCACGAAGCGCTCGACGATCTCCGTTTCCGGTATCGCCAATCGTTCCGAGATTTCAATCTGCTCCGTCGCCATCGGCGCATTGTAAGGGCTGTTGCCCCCTCCCTTGCGCGCAGCGCAGGGGAGGGTTGGGGAGGGGGGCTTTTCGCGACTGGCTTCGAGTGCCAACGCCAGTTCTAACTACAAGGGTCTTGCGGGCTGGATTTTGCCGAGCGGCTGGAGCTTTAGAAGCACCCCTCCCCAGCCCTCCCCTTCGCTTCGCGAAAGGGAGGGGGTTCTATTCACTCCCAATACTGCCCCGCCCAACGCCGGTAGGCGCGGTAGTGATGGATCGCGAAGCCGTCAAACGAGGGCTCGTTGCGCAGCGCACGCTCCACCTTGCGCACTTCCTGCTCGAACACCTTGGGCCCTTCTTCATGGAAGGTGACCTTGTCGATGTCGTTGGACGACACCTCCAGCCCGATCACCACCTTCTTGCCCACTTCATTGGCATAGGCGATCTCGCTGGCGGCGTGCGACAGGATGCTGTCCCTGCCCTCGGCCTTGTCGCGGTAATCCATCAAGGCGACGTAGTCGTAGATGTTGATGGTGTGCTCGCTGACCGGGCGGTGGCGGCCATTCCAGTCCACTTCGATGCCGTCCAGCCAGAACGGAATCGCCGGGCCAACCGCCAAGGTGGCGCCGCTCTCCTGCTTGATGCGCATCACCGCCGCGCTCATGTCCAGGAAACCAATCAGCAGGTCCGCACGCGTGTCGTCGTCCCACTCGTCGAGGATATGCGGTTCGATGTCGAGGTTGGCGCCGTCAAAACGCGCCGCTTCCGGCACCGAGGCGTTGTAGTCCACCACCCGGCGGAACATCGCCTCGGCCTCCTTGCGGTGCGCCGGCAACACGTACTTCTGCGTGCTCAGGTACCAGGAGCCCAGCAAGGCGTAGACCTTCATGTTCTTGCTGTGCAGGCGTTCAATGAAGGCGCGGTACAGCTGCGGCTGCTCGACGATGAGGTTGCGGTCCTTGTAGGCATCGGCATACAGGTACACGGTGTCGATGCGCTGCGACTTGAGATACGCCACCGCCTCATCGGCTACCGCCGGATCCTCGATCATCGCGTACGACTCGGCTTCCCATGTCCAGATCGCTCGGCTGGTCGCTGCCGCCTGCGCCATTGGTGCTACACACAACACGGCTAACAGGCCAAGGCCGAACATCCGGCTCATTGCGACTTCTCCACGCCTGCTGCAGCTTCCACCGGCAGGTGGTAACGGCCCTGCCCGATCGCCTTGCCGCTGTCGGGGTCGGACGGGAACACCGACACGTAGCAACGGCCACCACAGTCCTGCGGCAGGCGCAGCTGCAACTGCACCTGCTGGCTGCCGCTCGGCGGCAGCTGCATGGCCTGCCCATACACTTCCTGCAGCTCGCGGCCGTCCTCGCTGGACATCACCGCCAGCGGCACGAACACGCGGCTGGGCTTGGGATCGCCGCTACTGAACACCGCCGTCAGCTGCACGCCATCGGCTACGGCTGCAACCTCGGCCGAGGCCAGCGACAAGCCGTGCGCCACCGGCGCCGCAGCCACTTCGGCAGCGGCTGCAGGTGCGCTGTACGCAATCAGCTTGGGCGTCGCGCCTTCCGGCGTCAGCGCGTTCTTCTGCATGAAGATCGCATTGGCCTGGGTGTAACGCTGCAGGCGCTGTGTGGCCCAGGCACGCACGCTGGCATCGTCGATTTCGGCCAGGTGCATGCCATCCTGCAATTCGTACAACTTGCCGTCATGCAACCACCAACGCCCAGCCAGATATTCCGGCGCACTGGTCTTGGTCTGCTTCAAGGGGAATTGCTGATTGCTGCGGAAGCTCTCGGCCATGTCCAGGCCGGTGCCCAGCCACGGCGTCTGCCCCGGCCGCTTCAAGCCATAGGTATTGGACAGCAACGCGATCAGCGATGGCGTCACGTCCAGCTGCGAGGACACCGCGCGGATGCGCTTGGGCTGTTTGAGCAGCGGCGAGAACACGATCAGGGGCACGTGGTAACGGTCCACATGCTCGCCCATCGGGATCTCCGGCAAGCGGTGGTCGCCGGTGATGACGAAGATGGTATTGGCATACCACGGGGTCTTTTCCACCGAAGCAAAGTAGCGGCGCAACTGCTCGTCGGTGTACAGGATGGTGCTGTAGATATCGGTGCTGGCACGGTAGCTGGCGCGCTCCGCCTCGGGCACCTGAAGCTGCTGCAGGCGCTGCTCGAACTGCTTGCGGTAGACATCCTGATCCGGGAACTCATAGCTGGTGTGCATCGAGATGGTCTGGATCGCGGTCAGGAACGGCGCCTGCACGCTGTCATTGTCGGCCAGTACCCGCGAGATCAGTTCCTTGTCCGGGTAACCCCAGGCACTGAAGGGATTACGTTGATAACCCTCACCGAAATTGTTCATGTCGACCAGCGTCTGCACCTGCTGGCCTTGCATGTAGGCGCGCTCGTTGTCGAAGCTGGTGTCGGTGCCGTTGTAGAAGGCGGTGTTGTAACCCTGCTGTCGCAGCACGCTGAACAGACCCGGATGCGCCGGCATGCGATCGCCCAGCCCGGTAAAGCCCTCGTCGGCAAACGGTGCCGACCCAATCAGGGTTGGCAGCACGCCAAAGGTACGGCCTTGATTGGCGAGGAAATTATCGAAGTACAGGCTGCGCTCGGCCAGTTCATCAAGGAACGGGGTGAAGCTTCCAAGCGGTGCCTGCGGACCGGAGAACGAGCGGCCCAGGCCTTCGACCACGATCAAGACGACATTCGGCGGTCGGCCATCGCTGGTCGGCGAAAAATTGGGACCCAAGGCATCCGGGGTCTCCTCCGGGCGCAGGAACGGGAAGTTCGGATCCAGCGCGGCTTCATCGCTGGCGACGGCGCTGGGAACGACCGCCACATCCGACTCGCCCTTGAACCAGCGCCACACATCGCCACTGAACCAGGCCAGCTTGTTGCAGGCCAGGTCGCGCGAGGCAACGTCCTTCAACGCCGCCGCACCGCTGGGCAGCGGCAGAATCCACGCAACACCCGCAGCCACCAACCACACCGTGCTCCACACCGTGGAGCCACGCGCATCGAGTCTTGCCAGCCACAGCAGGCCCGCCCACAACACCAGCAGCGGCAGTGCCATCGCCAACACGCCACGCAGCCCCAACGGCGCGCCATCGGCCAGCGTGGTGCGGATTTCGGCAAGGCTGTAGCCGAACAGATCCGCCCCCAGCGGCACATGCGCGACCTGGAAATACTGGTCGAGCAGCACCTGCACCACGATGAACAGCGACCACAGCAGGCCCAGCGCGATGAACCGCGGGAAGGCGCGCTTGATCGCCAGCAGTGGCAGCGACAACAGCACCAGGATCGGCACCGAGCGCAGCAGCATCAGCAGCGCCTGCGCACCGGCAATACCGACAATTGCGCCGGTCTGCGCATTGCCGCCGGCAGCTGCCACACCGCTGCTGACCGCCATTGCGACCAGCACCGCCTGCGCAAGCAGCAACACCGGGAATGCCGAAGAGAAGCGCGCCCAGGCGCCGCCGTCATGCGTGGAAATCATCGTCAGCTGCTCCCTTACCAGCGCGTATAGATGGAACCGGACAGGCGCTGCTCATCGAAGCCGCTGTCGTCGTCGGCATAACCGGCGCCCAGCTTGAAGCCCCAGTTGGGTGTGACCTGATGCCGCCACGCAACGCCAATGGCGGCGTTGTTGTCACGCACCACGCCGCCGAAGCGATCCAGGTCGGTGCTGCGGCCGCTGCTGACGCTGACTTCCAGATAATCGTCGGCATCGCCCTTGTAGTAATTGCGCAGCAACACGCGATGGCTCCAGCTGCCCGAACCGACGCCCGGCACGTGCTGCAGTTTGTAGCGTCCATACCAGTTGCCGACGTAGCGGCCGACGCCAACACCGTAGAACTCGGTGGTGTCGGAGAAGCGCAGTTGATCGACGCTGGCCGACAGCTCCCAGCCATTGCCCACGCCCTGGAACACTTCCACGCGCCAGCTCTGCTTGGGCAGCACGCCGCTGGACGGACCGCGCTGGTAACGCAGGTTTGCGTAGGCACGCGACCATAGCGGTGCATAGCCATCCAGCGCCCAGGCTGTGTCTGACGTATTGAAGTGATCGGCGCGCAGCAGTTCCAGTCCCAACGAGCCCCGCGGGAAATAGCGGCGCAGGGTCAGGTCGTTGTCGTTCCAACTCTGGCGGTCACCGCTGAAGCGGGTGTGGTCCCAGCCCAGGCTTGCCCCCCAGCGGTAGCCATCGGCGGCCACCGCGTCCGGGTTGGCCATGCGCGGCAACAGGCTCAGGCGCAGCTCGGCGATTTCCTTTGGATCCGCGCCCAGCGTGGCAGCGGCGTCGAAATCGGCACGCGCTGCAGCGATCTGGCCTAGCGCACGCAGTTCACGGCCACGCGCGATGCGTGCTGCCGGGTCCTGCGGTGCCAGCTCCACCCAACGCGAGTACGCGTCGGCGGCCTGCTGCGGACGGTCGCTCCAGCGGTACATGTCGCCCAGTGCCGACCAGGCGTCGGCATAGGTCGGGCTGTTCTTCACTACCTGCTGCAGATCGGCCTCCGCGGCAGGGTACTGGCCGTCCCAGGCGTAGGTGCGGCCACGCGCCAACAGCACATCGCCATTGCCAGGATGCTCGCCCAGCAGCGCGCTGTAGCGGGCAATCGTTGCCGCTCGATTGTTGGCGTCGGACTGCTCGCGGATCTGCTGCAGCTGCAGGGTCAGGCTGTCCGGCGCTTCCTGGGCGGACGCCAACAGCGGTGCAGCGGCCAGGGCGAGCAACAGGCAACGCGACAGCACATGCCGCGGAGCACGGAGGGGATGGTGCTGGGTCATGGAACGGTTCCTGGAAATCATTTGTTGATACTCGATTCGCTGATCACTGACGATGCAACTGCCACCGCCACCGGCACTTCCTCTTTGTGGCTCTGCTGCCAGGAACCATCACGACTGATGCGCCCCCAGCTATGCCGCTTGCGACGGGTGAACATCCAGCGGATGGTGGCGGAGAACCGCCACACCGAGTTCACCTGGCGGTAGCCGAAGTTTTCCAGGATCGCCACCACGAACAGACGCAGCTGCTGCGCCGGCCGCGAGTACAGACCGAAAGACAATTCCTCCAGCAGCATCGCGTTGACCGAGAGCAGGATGCCCATGCCGACGGCCGCGGCCAGGAAGATCAGGAACACATCCAGCTGCACCAGCCCGCACAGGGCCAGCACGATCATCGAGACATAGCCCACGACCTCGATGATCGGCCCCAGGAACTCGAAGAACAGCATGAACGGGAACGCCACCCAGCCGGCGGCACCACTGCGGCGGTTGAACAGCATGCCGATATTGGTCCACAGGCTTTCGGCCAGACCACGCTGCCAGCGCATGCGCTGGCTGCGCAGCGATGCCAGGTCGGTGGGGGCCTCGGTCCAACACACCGGGTCGGGCACGAACACGATGCGGTAGTCGCGCTTTTCCTCGCGCAGGTTGCGGTGCAGGCGGATCACCAGATCCATGTCCTCGCCGACGGTGTCGGTGCGATACCCGCCGATGGCGATCACCCGCTCCTTGTAGAACACACCGAAGGCGCCGGAGATGATCAGCAGCGCGTTCATCGGCGACCAACCCATGCGTCCAAACAGGAAGGCGCGCAGGTATTCCACCAGCTGGAAGCTGGGCAGCCAACTATTGGGCAGGCCGATCTTGTCGAGCATGCCGTCACGCACGGTGCAGCCATTGAGCACACGCACCACGCCACCGCTGGCGACCACGCGGCTGTCTTCCAGGAACGGCCGCACCACCCGCGACAGGCTCTCCGGCTGCAGGATGCTGTCGGCATCAACCACACAGAACAGCGGATAGCGCACGCAGTTGATACCGGCGTTGATCGCATCAGCCTTGCCGCCATTGGCCTTGTCGACCATGCGCACGCGCGGGCAACTTGCCGACGCATACACCCCGTGCACCGGCTCGGTCTGCAGGCGCGTGCGATAGGCCTCGGGCACCCGCACCAGACCAAATGCCTCTATCAGCGCATCGCGGGTCCGGTCGCTGGAGCCATCGTTGACCACCACGATCTCGAACGCCGGGTAGCTGGTCTTGAGCAGCGAGCGCACCGAGGAAACCACCGAGGTTTCTTCGTTGTACGCCGGGAGGATGATGCTCACCGGCGGCTGGTACTCGCGCAGACCGGCCGGCAGGTAATTGGCCCGGTACTCGCGCATGTAGCGCACGATCTGGTAGGCCGAGATGTAGTTCAGCAGCAGGTAGGCCAGGTTGATCGCGACGAAGTAGGCCATGAAGAACCACTGCAGCGAGTCGGCGATACTCACCCAGGGAATCTGCTGCACGTAGCTCACCAGCATCTGCCAATAAGCGTTCATGTCGCACTCCTCATCGCGTTCTCGGACAGCACCTGTTCGATGATGTCGCGCCCGTAGCCATCACTCTGCCGCGACTGCATTTCACGCAGTGCGTCGGCACCCATGCCCGGCAAACCGAACAAGGCCTGCGCGGTGCGATAACGCACCCACCAGACGCTGTCCGACAGCAGCGCTTCCAGTCGCCCGGCGTCGCCAAGCTCGCCGATGCGGCCCAGCGCCGCTGCGGCGTGCATGCGCACATGCCAACGCGACGCCGTGAGGAAACCAATGACGCGCTCGCGATCCTGGCGATCGTTGATCAGCTGCAGGCAGACCGAAATGATGTGGTCATCCACATGCCCTTCCAGCAGTTGCCGCACCACCACTGCCGCACGCTGCGGATCGATGTCGGCAAGGAAGCGCACCAGCTTCACGGTGGAATCGGCATTGGCACGCAACAGCGCGTTGCTGATCTCGCGAGCGGCACTGCCGTCCTCGTTCTCGGCCAGAATCCGCGCCACGCTGCCTGGCACCCAATCTTCGCGCTCGGTGATCATCGGCACGAAGGCGGACATGGCGCGCGGCGGATCCACCTGCGCCAACGCCCGTGCTGCGCACAGCGAGACGATGGGGCTGCGATCGTTGAGGAATTTGGCCAGCAGGTCGTAAAGATGCCGGTCGCGCAGATGGCCCAAGGCAATGATGGTCATGGCGCGGTCGTGGTAGCTGCCGCGCAACATGCGGTGCGCCGCCTCCTCCAGACCGACCCGATGACCCAGCGGGGCCAGCCGCCGTACCGACGCTTCCGGCAGGCTCTCGCAGACGCTGTTCCACGCTTCGATGAAGCCTATGACCTCATCGCGTTGCAATCGGTGCACGGGCACGGTTTCACCGGCAAGCTCGCGCTGCAGAACATCGTTCCAGTACTGCCGGGCCTGGGTGTCGCGCCTTTCCCGGCGCTGCGCCCTTACCCGCAGAAAAACAATGATCAACAGCAGTACGGTGGCCAACAGCAGGGTGAGAATCGCCACCCAGCTGGCCACGACGAGTACGGTCGGCCCCTCGAACAGACTGTCCATCGCAGTTCCCTACTTGTTGCGGGTACGTGGCTTGCGAGACCACGTAACCCCCCCTGAGTACAACTCCTGGTGCCAAGCATAGATAGAAACGTGACTTCCGTCTCTATTTTTCGCAATTTCAGTAAGGTTCCCGTCATCAAATTATGTTAAGCAGGATCGTAAGATGTAAATTTTTCATTAAAAACAATGCGCTACAGCGCACTTCGCCACTCGCAGTTGCCTGACCACCTGCCCTGGAAGGCCCAAAGCCTGTCTTCAGCCCTGGCAAGGCCGCGGTTATGCTCAAGCCCAGCCCCTCACAAGGACGATCCATGCAGCGCTGCCGCCAGACCCTTCGTACCCGTTGCGCCCCCCTGTTGGTCACCGCCAGCCTGTTGCTTGCCGGCATCGCACCGGCATGGGCGACCCCTGCCACCGATGCCGACGTCAACCGCCTGTTGGCCGCCTCCCGCGCCCAGAACATGCTCGACGCGATGCTGCCGCAGATGGAAGCCATGCAGGCGCAGCAGTTCGCCGAGATCGCCCAGAAGCAACCGCTCACCCCGGAGCAGAAGGCGGGATTGCAGCGCATCCAGCAGCGCACCTCGCAGACCTTGCGGCAGGCGCTGGCCTGGTCGCAGATGCGGCCGATGTATGTGGATCTGTACAAGCAGTCGTTCTCGAAGGAGGACGTGCTGGCGATGGCCGAGTTCTACGAGAGCCCGGCCGGCCAGAGCCTGCTCGACAAGACCCCGGCGCTGATGCAGAACCTGATGGTCGCCATCCAGCAGAAGATGACCCCGCTGATGGCCGACCTGCAGAAGGACCTGGAGAAGATCAACAGCGAAGTCAAATAAGCGCCCAGCGGTAGTGTCGAGCCATGCTCGGCAAGGGGGCCTTGCCGGTAAAGCCGCCCTGTTTCTGTAGGAGCGGCGTAAGCCGCGAAGCTGGCAATGTTGCAATCACCCGTCTTCCCGCAATCTGATGATTTGTGGGCTTCGCGGCTTACGCCGCTCCTACAATTCCGCGCATATTGATGGGTTTCTGGGGAAGGCCCCTGCCGAGCATGGCTCGGCACTACAACGGCGGGGTGCGTTGCTGCTTTGGCTTTTGTGGGAGCGGCGTAAGCCGCGAGGCTGGCAACGCTGGAATCACCAGCGTTTCTGCAACCTGCTGGTTTATGGGCTTCGCGGCTTATGCCGCTCCTACAGGAGCTGATGGATCTTTGGGAAAGCCCCTGCCGAGCATGGCTCGGCACTACGTGTGAGGCTCCTGCCGAGCATGGCTCGGCACTACCTCAGTCCGGTAGCTTCCAGTTGAACAGGTCCATCGCCTTCTGGAACTCGCGGTCCAGTGGTGCGCGCACTTCGATGCGGCGGCCGTCCTGCGGGTGCGGGAAGGCCAGACGTTCGGCGTGCAGCAGCATGCGGTGCACGCCCTGCATGCGGAACGTGCGGTTGTGCCGCCCGTCGCCGTGGCTGGTGTCGCCGATCATGTGGTGGAACATGTGCTTGAGGTGCCGACGGATCTGCCGGAAACGCCCGGTCTGCGGCTGGCAACGCAGCAGCGCGTAACGCGAGGTCGGGAAGCCCGTCGAGGGAATCGGCAACTCGCCTTCCAGCAGCTTCTGGAAGTGGGTGATGGCCTGCTTCTTGACCGGCTTGCCGGGGCCACCGTCCAGATCATGATCGACGGTGAACGCATCCTCCGCCGGCCAGCCTCGACACACCGCCAGGTAATCCTTCTCCACCTCGCCGCCCATCAGCGTCTTGCCCAAGGTGCTGGCGCTTTCGCGATCAAAGGCCAGCAGCAGGCAACCACTGGTTGCACGGTCCAGCCGGTGCACGAGGAAAATCGGCTTGCCCAACTGCTCGCGCAGGCGGTCAGCGAGGAAGTCATCTTCGCCGCGCGCCAGCTTGCTGTCGTGGACCATCAACCCCGCAGGCTTGTTGACCACCGCCAACCACTGGTCTTCGTACAACAGCGGCAGCGGTTCAAAAACTACCGCTGCTTCCACTGCCTCATCGACAACATCACTCATCGACGCAACCATGCCGAAGCGACCGCAATCGCACCAACCGCGCCGGTCACCCACGACCACAACGGAACCGAGGCGAACTGCGGACCGCCCGCTTCCAGGCCGTACAACAACGCCGAAACCACCATCAAACCGGCGCCAGCAACGGCAGTTACCACACGACGCTGCATGCGCTGCAGCGTACCTTCGAGGTTGACGATGTCCTGCGAGCGCATCGCCAGCTCATGCTTGCCCTCTACCTGCTGGCGCAGCCAGCTGTGCAGCAGGGCCGGCATGTCCGGGGCCTGGGTCATGATTTCCGGCAGGCGCTTGCGCAGTTCCTTCAGCGCGCGGCGCGGGCTGTAACGCTCACGCAGGATGCGCTCCAGCACCGGCTTGGCCACTTCCCAGATGTCCAGGTTGGGGTCGAGCTGGCGGCCAACGCCTTCGATGTTCAACAGCGTCTTCTGCAGCAGGATCAGCTGCGGCTGCAGGGTCAGCTGGTAACGCTGGGCGGTGCGGAACAGCTTCATCAGCACTTCGGCCAGCGAAATCTGCGACAGCGGACGGGTGAAGTACGGCTCGCAGACCGCACGCACAGCGGCTTCCAGCTCGTCGATGCGCACCGTGTTCGGCATCCACTGCGCCTGCAGGTGCAGCTCGGCGATGCGGCGGTAATCGCGGTTGAAGATGGCCATGAAGTTTTCGGCGAGGTAGAACTGATCCTCTTCCGACAGCTGGCCCATGATGCCGAAGTCCAGCGCGATGAAGCGTGGGTTGTCGCGGCGCGCCGGATCGATGTCGACCCAGATGTTGCCGGCGTGTGCATCGGCATGGAAGAAGTTGTCGCGGAATACCTGCGTGTAGAACACGCGCACGCCCTTGGCGGCCAGCGCCTTGCGGTCGATGCCGGCCTTGTCCAGCGCGACGATGTCGTCGGAGGGAATGCCCCAGACCCGCTCCAACGTCAGCGCGCGCTCGGCGGTGTGGCTCCAGATCACTTCCGGAACGTACAGGTCGTCCGAGTTTTCCCAGAAGCGGCGCAGCACGCTGGCGTTGGCGCCTTCGCGCTGCAGGTCCAACTCTGCCGCCAGGGTGGTTTCGATCTCGGCCACCACTTCGCGCGGGCGGATCTTGTCGGCGCGCGGATGGGTGCGCTCGACCAATGCGGCCAGCGACTTGAGCAGGGCGATGTCACCGGCGATCTGCTTCTCGATATCCGGGCGCAACACCTTGACGACGACCTGGCGACCATCGTCCAGCGTTGCTGCATGCACCTGCGCGATCGAGGCCGAGGCCAGCGGCGTGGTGTCGAAGCTGGCGAAGGCTTCGGTGATCGGCAGGCCCAGCGCCTGCTCGACGATCTGCAGCGCGCGCTCGCCATCGAAGGGCTTGACCCGGTCCTGCAGCAAGGTCAGCTCGGCAGCGACATCCGGCGGCACCAGATCGCGGCGGGTGGACAGGATCTGGCCGAACTTGACGAAAATCGGGCCCAGCTCCTGCAGCGCAAGGCGCAGACGCGCACCGCGCGACTGCGAGGCGATATCGGCGCTGGCACGCGGCACGAACGGTTTGGCGATGCCGAGCCAACGTTCAACCGGAGTGCCGTCGAGCAGGTCATCCAGCCGGTAGCGCAGGATCACCCGGCCGATGCGGCTGGCGCGGAACATGGCTCGGGTCGCCTTCATGCGGCACCCCCGGCGCGCTGACGCAGGCGCGCGATGCGCGCGGCCATGCGTTCGACGTCATCGCGGATCACGTCCACATCATCATGGAAGGCATCCAGCTCGGCACGGGCAACGACATCACGCGACTCCTCGGTAACGTATTCGGCGGCGGTTTCGGCCAGATCCTTGGCGCTGCGCCTGGCCTGCAGCAGGGCTGCACGCAGGGTCTGCGCGATCTGCACGCCGAGGATCTCGCCAAAGGCTTTGACAAAAGGCTGCTGCCAATCCGGATCAAAACGGGTGGCCAGCTGCTGCAGGCGGCGCGCCAGCTCGGCATCGCCGGAGACCTTGACCCGCCCAGCAGGCGCGCTGTTGCCACGTCGTGCATTGGCAAGGAAGGGTAGCTGCGCCAGCACCCCGCCCAGCGTGCTGCGCACGGCCAGGTCGGGCTCCAGCGATGGGTCCACCGGGCCCACGGTCAGGCGTTCACCGGCGACCCCGATCTGCATCGCCAGCGACGGCGATTCCAGGGTCAGGGCGATGCGTTGGCCATCGAGCGAGGCCAGCGCGGTGCGGGTATCCGGGTCCAGCGCCAGCGCGCGGTTCAAGGCCACTTCCAGCGCACGGCCGGCCAGCGGCTTGATCATTTTGAGGGGGGATGCAGGCATGCGGGCATTCTACCGGAGGGGCGGGATTGGAGATTGGATGGCGGCGGGGAGCGGACGCCTCGCCAGCACAGGATTTGTTCATGTACCAGCGCCTTGTGCGTGGAACCGCGCTTTCGGCGGCAAGCCGCACCAGCTGGTCGCCGCGCTCAATGAACCGCGCGTCCCGAGCCGCCCGTTACAGCTTGAAACCAGCCGCCACTCCCTATTCCCGAATCGCGGCGTTTGAGTTCATGCTATGCAGACACCACCAAACACAGCGTCAGGAGCACACAGGCAATGGGCAAGACCCGGGTTGGCATCATCTTCGGCGGTCGTTCGGCCGAGCACGAGGTCTCGCTGCAATCGGCGAAGAACATCTTCGACGCGCTGGACAAGGAACGTTTCGACGTCAGCCTGATCGGCGTGGACAAGCAGGGCCTGTGGCACCTGTGCGATGCGGCCGGCTTCCTGCTCAATGCCGATGATCCCAAGCGCATCGCGCTGGACACCTCCGGCCCGGTGCTGTCGGTACTGCCCGGCGCAGAGCGCGGCCAATTGCTGGCTGCCGATGGTCGCGAAGTGCCGCAATTGGATGTGGTGTTCCCGATCGTGCACGGCACCCTCGGCGAAGACGGCACCTTGCAGGGCCTGCTGCGCACCTTGAACCTGCCCTTCGCCGGCCCTGGCGTGCTGGGTGCAGCCGCGGCGATGGACAAGGACATGGCCAAGCGCCTGCTGCGCGATGCCGGCTTGGCGGTGGCGCCGTTTGCCTGCTTCAATCATGTCACTGCTGCACGCGCCGACTACGCTGCACTGGTCGCACAGCTCGGCCTGCCGCTGTTCGTAAAGCCGGCCAACCAGGGTTCCTCGGTGGGCGTGAGCAAGGTGCGCAATGCCGACGAGTTCGCCACCGCGATGGCGCTCGCCCTGTCGTTCGATCACAAGGTGCTGGTGGAATCGGCGATCGTCGGCCGCGAGATCGAGTGTGCGGTGCTGGGCAATGATGTGCCCGAAGCCAGCGTCTGCGGCGAAGTGGTGTTGCATGACGACTTCTACGCCTATGACACCAAGTACATCAGCGCCAGCGGCGCGGAGACGGTGATCCCGGCCGATATCGCTGCCGATGCGCAGCAGCGCATCCGCGAGATCGCCGTGCGCGCCTATCAGGCGCTGGACTGCATCGGCATGGCGCGCGTGGACGTGTTCCTCACCGAGGCTGGCGACGTCGTCATCAACGAACTGAACACCCTGCCCGGTTTCACCAAGATCAGCATGTATCCCAAGCTGTGGGGCGCAAGCGGGCTGGGCTATACCGCACTGATCACGCGCCTGATCGAGCTGGCGCTGGAGCGCCACGCTGCGGACAGGAACCTGCGCAGCTCGATCAGCACTTCGGCCTGATCGAAGTTACTGAAACGACGCGGCCCGCACCCTCGGCGAGGATGCGGGCCGTTCTGTTTCTGGCGTCAGGAACGATCAGCCTTTCTTGCGGAACATCGACACCACCGCAAGGATCAGGAAGACGACGAACAGGATCCACGCGATATTGCTGGCCGCACCGGCAATGCCACTGAAGCCGAGTACGGCGGCAATGATGGCGATGACGAAGAAAACGACGGCGTAATGCAGCATGGGCTGGGTCCTCGGTTTGGAATCAGGGGTCCATACTCGGCAATCGCCGGTCGCGATACGGTGACAGGAACGTTAGCGCCGGATGATGACGGCGCTGTCCATTCAGGAAGCCGCCGCCAACCGGCGCAACCCTTCCTCGATCGAAACCTTGGGCACGTAGCCGAAATCGCGACGTGCCGGCTCCATCGAATACCAATGCGGCGTGCACAGCTGCTCGGCCAGGAAACGCGTCATCGGCGGCTCGCCCGACAAGCGCAGCAGCGGCCACAGCTTTTCGCAGACCGAGCCGATGCGGTACGCGGTCTTGAACGAGATCGACTTCTCCACGCCAGGCGCGCCCACCGCTGCAAGCAGGCGGTTGAGCAGCTCGCGCATCGGCAGCGGCTCCCCGTTGGAAATGAAGTAGGCCTTGCCAGCGCAGGCCGCGCCAACCACCAGATGATCGAAGGCATCGAAGTGCGCCTGCGCGGCGTTGTCGATGAAGGTGGTATCGACCTTGTTCGTGCCATCGCCGACAAAACGCAGACGACCGGCGCGCGCGCGTTCGGCCAGGCGCGGCACCAGCTGGTTGTCGCCCGGGCCCCAGATCAGGCGCGGGCGCAACGCAATGGTTGCCAGATCGGCGCCATTGGCGGCCAGCACTTCCTGCTCTGCGATGGTCTTGGTGGCGGCATACGGCGCCTGGAAGTCCTCGCCGTAAGGCACTTCATCCGCCCCCAGGCCTTCGACCGGATGGGTAGCGCGATGGGTGACGCTGGGTGTTGAGGTGTAGACCAAGCGGCGTATGTCATGCGCCTTGCAGGCGGCAAGCACATTGCGGGTGCCGACCACATTGGCCTGGAAGTAGCTGTCGTAGCTGCCCCAAGCTCCAGCCTTTGCGGCGTTGTGGAAGATGGCATCGACGCCGGCGGCGGCGTGATGCACGGCATTGGCATCGGCCAGGTCACCACGGATCTGGCCGACCCCGATTTCCTGCAACGCGGGGTAATGGCCGCGATTGAAGCTCAGCACCTGATGGCCGCGTTCGACCAGGCCACGGCACAGGGCCTGACCGAGAAAACCACCACCACCGGTAACCAGAATCTTCATTCGTTTGATCGCTCTGTTGCTGGGCTTCCGCGCCGACTGGCCGCGTCGGAAGCATTGAGATTTGTACGTCAGTATCGCAGTAGTCGTGTGTGGGTGGATTGTTGATGTTGGTGACTGGAAGCTCTACCCCTCCCCAGCCCTCCCCTCCGCCTTTGGCGCAAGGGAGGGAGCCAAAGCCCCCGTCCCCAGCCCTCCCCTTGCCTGCGGCAAAGGGAGGGGGCAAAGCTTTAGCCCTCCCTTTCGCGTAGCGAAGGGGAGGGTTGGGAGGGGTGCTCTTCGCCGTGCACCAACGGCCGCAAGATATCCTCCAATACCGCCGGCATCCGCTGCAGCACCTCGTCGTTCCAATAGCGCAGCACCCGGAAGCCCAAGCCCTGCAGCACTTCGGTGCGTCGCTGGTCATAGGCAACTTGCTCAAGATGCTGCCCACCGTCCAACTCGACGATCAGCTTCGCCTCCAGGCAGACAAAGTCGGCGATATAGCCGGCCAAGGGCATCTGTCTGCGGAAGCGATAGCCCGCCAACTGGCGTCGGCGCAGTTGCTGCCACAGGCGGCCTTCGGCATCGGTGGGTGCGTTGCGCAGGGCTCTGGCGCGCCTTCGCAGCTTGTCCATTGCGGCTCTCCGTTTTCTGTACGGAAAACCTGCGGTTGCTGGCGATGAGAGCCTGTCAGGGAATAGCTGGATTCGGGCTGTCCTTCGACTCAAACAGCACTGCGCTTTACCCCTCCCCAACCCTCCCCTCCGCCTTCGGCGCAAGGGAGGGAGCAACAGCCCCCCTCCCCGGCCCTCCCCTCGCCTGCGGCAAAGGGAGGGGGCAACGCTTTAGCCCTCCCTTTCGCGTAGCGAAGGGGAGGGTTGGGAGGAGTGCTCTTGCTATTGCTAGTGCTTCAAGCCTTCCAGCTCAACTCAACTGCGCCTGCGCCCACACCGCCAGCTTCTCGCGCCCGATCTTGGCGTTGTGGCGAATATCCACGGGAAAGCTCGAATGGCGCAGGAAGTACTCAATGCCGGCAAAACCCGGATGACGTAATGCCATGATCCTCAATTGCTTTTCGATCTCACCGGAATGCTGATCCGGCAGCGGCTCGTAACACAGCACCGGCACCTGCTGACCCAATGCACCAACACCCACCAAAGCCGTACGCCGCACACCGGCCACAGTGTTGAACACCGGTTCCACCTGCTCGGTATACAGCGGCCCTGCCGCCGTCTCGACCCGATGCGTCTTGCGCCCGCAGAACCACAACCGCCCGTCAGCATCGAACCAACCCACATCGCCCATGCGGTGCACGATGCGTTCGCTGCCATCGGCCAGCACTTCGCGGATCTTGGCTGCGGCCGTGGCCTGCGGTCGGTTGAAATAGCTGTCGGTGGTGGTCGGGCCAACCACCGTGATCTCTCCCACCTCACCAGCGGGCAGTTCGCGCACGCCGCTCCAATCAGCAATCGGCTCGTCGGTGATGGCAATGACGCGCACGACATTCGGCGCGACCACGCGACCCACACAGGTGCCAGCACCGGCCTCGGTAGCACCACGGGTTTCGACCAGTTCGCGGCCTTCAATCACCGCAACCGGCAGGCATTCAGTGGCGCCATACGGCGTCCAGAACTGGCCATCCTTCGGCATCAGCGAGCGGATCTTGGACACGATCTCCGGCGGCACCGGGGCACCCGCCGAAGTGGCGCGGGTCACTGTTGGCAGCGGCTGGCCGTGCTCGGCCAGTACCCGCATCAAGGCCGGTGAACCAAACAGCTGGGTCACGCCGAAACGGGCGATGGCATCGTGCAGCTTGCGCGGATTGGCGCTACCCGGCCGGGTCGGGTCCATGTCCGGAATCACCGAAGTCAGGCCCAGCGCCGGGTCGAACAGCGCGAACGGCGGGAAGGTCGGCAGGTCGATACCGCCGGGCTGCATGCCGAAGGCATTGCGCAGCAGTTCCACCTGGCCGACGAAGTGGCGATGGCGGTAGACCACGCCTTTGGGTACGCCGGTGGAGCCGCTGGTGAACAGGATCGCGGCCACATCGTCCGGCGCGGTGGCGGCCAGCTGGCTGCCCGCGCCTGCGCCATCGGCCTCGATCTTCGCCAGCGTGACGCCGCCCCAGCCCCAACGCCGGCCAACGGTGACCCTGATCCTGGCCGCCTTGGCCCAGCCGAGCAGCACCCGCGCAAACTGGGCCAAGGGGATGCCGATGAAGGCCTGCGGCCGCGCTTCGTCCAGGCACTGCTTCAGCGCGCGCTTATCGATGCCGGGGTCGACCAACACCGGCACCGCGCCGATCTTGAACAGGGCGAACATCAGCAGGAAGAACTCCGGCCCCGGTCGCACCATCACCACCGCACGCACCCCACGGCCGATGCCGTTTGCCGCCAAACCAGCGGCAATGGCGTCGCTGCGGGCATCCAGCGTGCGGTAATCCAGGGTCACGTCGTAGGCGGCCATGCCGTTGGCGGCGGGCTTGCCGGGGCAGCGGATGGCGATCTGGGAGGGCCGTTCACGCGCCAGCTCGGGCAGGCGCGCGGCGATATTGCAGGTTTCGTTCATCTTCCTATTGTCGCCAATGCAGAAAAATCTTGCGCGCAGGCCGTCACCGTGGAAAATTTCCCACCTTCCTTTTGTCCTATTCCTGCCGCCAAGGCCGGTCTCCCATGCCCCATCCCTGCCTGACCTGCGGCGCCTGCTGCACCCAATACCGTGTTGCCTTCCACTGGATGGAATCGGACGAAGTCACCGAAGGCGGCGTGCCCCACCAGCTGACCCAGCGCCTGGATCCGCACCGGTTGTGCATGCAGGGCACCTACTCGGACCCGATCCGCTGCGTGGCCCTGGATTCGGAGATCGGCGTGTACTCACGCTGCACCATCCACCCGAACCGGCCCAGCGTATGCCGCGAGGTGGATGCTTCCTGGGAGTACGGCAAGGCCAGCTCGCAGTGCGACCGCGCGCGTATCGCCCACGGCATGCCGGCACTGACGCTGGCCGACTGGCGCTGGCGCGATGGTGCCGACAATGACGACGATCATCCGGACGACAATGGCAACAGCCCGTCGTCACCGCCGAATACGCCGATTGCGGCTTGAGGATGTGGACTGGTTACTCCTGCAAGGACGGGAGTGACCTCGACGACACCGCCACTGCGCAGCCTCAAAGCGCCTTGTAACGCCCCCACAACACCTCGAACTGCTGCGCGAAGCTGCGCACCAGATTGCGGTCGTTGCTGACCACCAGATTCTCATCGTTGTGCTCGGTCGCGGTGCGCGTCCAATTGAAACTGCCATTGGCCAGCACCTTGCCGTCGAACAGCGCGAACTTGTGGTGCATATGGTATTCGCTGTGGTCCACCCGCACCGGAATATCCGCATCATTCAGACGGCGGATGTCATTCCCATCGTCGTAGACCTTGTCGTTGTCGCTGATGATGCGCACCACCACGCCGCGCTTGTGCGCGTCCAGGATCACGCCACTGAGACGATCGTCTGAGATGGTGAACACGCAGATATCCAATGTCTGCTTGGCTCCGGCGCACAGCGCGCGCAGCCGTTGCATGCAGGCATCGCCCGGGGAGAAATAGGTGCTGGTCAGGGTTTCGACTGGGCCTGCATTGACGTCCAGCGTGCGCACTACCTGTTCAACCCATTTCAGCATTGGCAGCGCTTCGCCTGGATTGGCAGCGACCTGCTCGCGGGCGATATCGAAGGCGCGGTTGCGCAGGAAGCGCAGGCGGTCGGGCGGTAGTTCCGCGCCAAGTTCGCGTAGTGCGGAGCGCTCCTCGTTGCTCAAGCTGAGGTCCTGCGCGCTGTCACGCAACTGCCGGTCCAGGCTGTCGAAATCCATTCTTCACTCCCTGTGCTAAGAAGCACAGAGCTTCGCACACCCGTGCGCGCCTCTGTAGGAGCGGCGTAAGCCGCGAAGCTGGTGCCAAGAGAACGGCCGCAAAAGCTACCCCTCCCAAACCCTCCCCTCCGCCTTCGGCGCAAGGGAGGGAGCAGAAGCAGGCATCGCGCGCGGTTTGCGCGAAACGCCAGACAACGGCTTGCAGGATGCAGAGCTAGCCGTAGCGGGTCTATCCCTTGCTTCGCGGCTTACGCCGCTCCTACAGGTGCCCGCGCTCCCACAAGCCCCAGCTCACCCCAGCGGGTTGCGCTCCAGGAAGGCTCTTACCGCCGGTACGATCACTTCGTGCTTGTCTTCCAGCACATAGTGGTTGGCATCTTCGAATTCGGTCACTTCCGCCTGCGGCAGCGCCTTGCGGAAGCCGGCCAGGAAGTGATGGTCGAAGCAGATGTCACGCAGGCCCCAGGCGATGTACACCGGGCGATCGGCGAACGACGGCAGCGCCGCCGCCGCACGCTCCAGCAGCGACCATGCCTTGTCGGCTGGCGACAGCGGGATGTCCTGCATGAAGCGGATGGTTGAAATGCGGTTGGCCCAGTTGTTGTACGGCGACACATAGGCGCGGCGCACATCGGCCGGCATGCGCCGGCTCACGCCCAGCCACGAGGCACCGGACGAGAACGCATTGAAGGTACGGATGAACCATTCGCCCGGCTTCCAGTGCCGGCCCATGGCGATCTGCCACGGCATCGGCTTTTCCGGCGGCAGCGGGAACGAGGCGGTGTTGGTGATCACCAGGCGCTTGACCTGCTCGTGGTGCGACAACGCCCAGCCGAAGCCGATCATGCCGCCCCAGTCGTGCACGGCCAGCGTCACCGGGCCGGTGATGCCCAGGTGCTTGAGCAGCGCGTCCAGATCATCCACACGCGACTGCAAGGTGTATTCGTAGCGGCTGTCATCGGGCTTGTCGGACAGGCCCATGCCGATGTGGTCCGGCACGATGCAGCGGTACTTGTCGCTGAGGCCGTTGACCAGGTGACGCCACAGGTAGCTCCACGACGGGTTGCCGTGCAGCATCACCACCACCTCACCGTCGCGCGGGCCTTCATCGATGTAGTTCATCGACAAGCCGGGGCGGACTTCGAAGCGGTGAGTCTTGCTGGGGTAACCGGGGAGTTTGTTCATCGGGTCGCACCTGCGGCTGCTAAGCCCCGCTCCCGCCGGGAGAGGGGTTGGGGAGAGGGTTGGCCGGAGTGGAGGACCTTGAACAGCCGCTCGAACTCCCGGCGCTTGCATGCTGCGCACGCTTCCCCTTTTCCGCCCTTCGGGCACCCCCGCCTTCGCGGGGGCAGGCCCTTTATTCCTCCCGCAAGGGGAGAAGGGAAAAACCTGCGAACTGACAATTGCGCCTCCTGCGGAAGCGAAGCCGTCAGGCCACGGCCTTGTTACCAGACCACCTCGGCCATCGTGCAGTTCAAGCCCGAGCCGATACCCATCAGCGCGACGCGGTCGCCCTTCTTGAGCTTGCCCAGCTGACGCAGCTTGCTCAGCACGATCGGTACCGAAGCCGGGCCGATGTTGCCGTGCTCACCAAAGATGGTCATCACCTTCTTCGGGTCGATGCCGAAGGCCTTGATGAAGGCATTGGTATGCGGCTGGCTGACCTGGTGGATCACGAACTGGTCGATCTCCTCCACCGCCCAGCCCAGCGCGACGCGCGTGGCTTCAAAGGTCTTGGTGGCCAGCTTGATGCCTTCGATCAGCAGCATGCGGGTGTCGGTGACCATGCGGTCCAGGTTGCCCACGCACAGCTTGTTCCACTGGTTGGCTGCACGGGTCACGCCGCCCTTGTAGCGAGGGGCGTCCGGCACCAGCTCAGAGCGCGCCATCACCATTGCAGCCGCACCGGAACCGGTGGTCAGCGCAGCGACTTCGTCACGCATCTGCTGGGCGGTGATGTCCGGGGACATCATGCGCTCCAGGGTCTTTTCATAGACCAGGTTGGAGGTTTCGCCGTCGACGATCAACGCATAGTCGATGTCGCCGCGCTCCAACATCAGCGCCGCCATGTCCATGCCATTGATGAAGGCAAGGCAGGCGTTGGCGATGTCGAAGGTGACGCAGTCTTCGCCGATGCCGAGGTTGCCGGACACGATCGAAGCGGTGGACGGTTCCAGGTAATCACGGCTGACCGAGGTGTTGATCAGCAGGCCCACCATGTCGGCGGTGATACCGGCATCTTCCAGCGCCTTGCGGCCAGCCAGCGTGGCGACGTCCGAGGCCTGCGTACCCTGGTCCCAAAGGCGGCGCGCATGGATGCCGGCGATATCGCCAAGCACGTCGGCACGAATGCCCAGGCGTTCCAGCGTGGGCTGGAGCCGCTCGTTGATTTCCTTTGAGGTCAGCGTATGCGGCGCATCAATGTGCGCCAGTCCCGCGATCGAGACATTTTGAAAAGGCATCAGAAAGCGCCAAGACTCAGGCGAAGGGGTCGCCATTCTAGCGCCTGCGCATTTTTACCGCATCTTTACAAATCGGCGGCCCGGCGTATGGAGCCGCCGGGACCGTCAGTCGGCCTGGAACCTCAGCGCGGCGGGCACTGGAAGGCAGCAAAACGCTGGCTGCCATCGGCAGGCTGGCCGCTGGCCTGTACGGCATTGGCACCGGCGCTGGGGGCTTCGTTGCGGGCCAGGGTTTCCAGTTCTTCCTGCACGCGCAGCGGGTTGCGGTTGTAGAAGCCGACCTTGCTCTTTACCGAGACCACGATCTCGCCCTTGGTCACGCAGCCCGGCGCAACCGGACCTGCTGGCAATACGCGCACGGTCTTGCCGCTGGATTCAATCGGCACCCAGGTGCAGGCGGCGGTGCTGGCGATCAGGGCGGACAAAAGCAGGACGCGCATGGACTATTCCTTGTGAAGATCAGCAGGGATTGTGCCGGGAATGGATGAACAGGTGGTGATCCCTGTGATTTGGTGCGCGGCAAAAGCAAAACCTACCCCTCCCCAGCCCTCCCCTTCGCTGCGCGAAAGGGAGGGGGCGGAAATGTAGTGCCGAGCCATGCTCGGCAGGGGTTTTACCAGCGAACGGCTGCCCTCACCCCAACCCCTCTCCCGCGTGCGGGAGAGGGGCTTAAGCCGAGGCGGTGGGCTGCGTCCTGTCGCTTACTTCTTTTCCACCGGCTTGCCGTCGGCGTCGATCACGGTCACTTCGCCCAGCTTCAGTGCGCGCACCGGGGCCTCGGTCTGCTTCAGGTCGCCTACCACCACCCAGGTCAACTTGGACGGATCAAGGATCTTGGCTGCCTCGGCCACCTGCGCCGGGGTCATCGCTTCGATCTCGGCCTTGCGCTTGAACACGTAGTCGTCCGGACGGCCGTAACGCACGATGCCGCCGATGGTGCTCATCACCGCCGATGCGGTTTCGTAGGCACCGGGCAGGCTCAGCGTCTGGATGTTGCGGATGCGGTTGACCTCGGCATCGGTCGGCGGACGCTGGCCGCTGGCGAACTGGCTGATCTCGGCGTTCATTTCCTTCATCGCCTCACCGGTCTTGTCGATCTGTACCGGTGCAACCGCCATCCACGGGCGCTGGCCCAGTGCATTGGAAGCGCTCGAACGCGCGCCGTAGGACCAATGCTTGTCCTCACGCAGGTTCATGTTCAGGCGCGAGGTGAAGTCGCCACCCAGCACGCCATTGGCGATGTCGAAGCGGGTGGTGCCCGCATCCATCGTCGACGGCGCGACCTGACCGGCGAACAGGTTGGCCTGCACCGCGCCCGGCTGGTCGATCAGGAACACGCGCGATGCCTGCGGGCGATCCACATTGGTCAGGGCCTCAACCTTCGGCCGCGCACCCTCGCCCTTCCAGTCACCGAAGCTGCGCTCCAGCAGCGGCACGAGGTCCTTCAAGGTGGTGTCACCGACCACGATCAGGGTGGCGCCTTCCGGGCGAATCCACTGCTTGTGGAAGGAAGTCAGGTCTTCGCGGGTCAGCGACTGGATTGCCGCTTCGTTGCCGCTGCCGGTGAACGGAATCGCATACGGGTGGCCAGCGCCGTACAGCAGCGGCGGCAGCACGCGCATCGCCACCGCGTTCGGCTGCGCCTTTTCCTGCTGGATGCCAGCAATCCAGGTGGCCTTGATGCGGTCGATCTCGTTCTGCTCGAAACGCGGTGCACGCACCACGTCGGCGTACAGCGCCAGCGACGGTGCCAGGTTTTCCTTCAGTGCCGACAGGTACACGCTGGAACCGTCCAGCGACGCACCCGCATTGACGCTTGCACCCAGGCTTTCCACCGCATCTGCGAACGCCAGCGAGCCGAGCTGGCCAGCGCCTTCGTCCAGCATGCCCATGGTGAAGTTGGCGGTGCCCGGCTTGCGGCCACGGTCGGCGGTGAAGCCACCCGGGAACTCATAGCTGAACTGCACCACCGGAACATCATGGCGCTCGGCCAGCACCACCTTGGTGCCGTTCTTCAGCGTGGCGCGCTGCAGCTGCGGGAACTTCAGTTCCGGGAAGCTGGTGGTCTTGGGCACGCCGGCGCTGCGGTCGACCTGGCTCGGCAGCGTGGTGTACTTGCTGTCCACGGCCGGCACGTTGAACGGCGCCGGCTTGACCGACGGCAGCTCGGCCAAGGCAACGCGCTCGCCCGGCTCGACCACCAGGGTGTGGTCGCCCACGCCCAGCCACTTGGCACCTGCTGCCTTGACGTCTGCAGCGGTAGCAGCGTCCACATTGGCCAGCGAGGTGCGGAAGCAGCCCGGGTTGCCTTCGTAGACGGCGCACTGTGCGAGCGCGTCAGCCTTGCCGCCGAAGCCACCAATACGCTCGATGCCGCGCACGAAGCTGGCACGCGTCTGCACCTTGGCGCGCTCGAGTTCATCGGCGGTCGGGCCTTCGGCGATCAGACGCTTCAGTTCTTCGTCGATGGCCGCCTCGACCTTGGCCGGGTCCACGCCCTGCTTGACCGTGGCCATGATCAGGAAGTTGGAGCCCAGCTGCGAGGCATCGGTCATCGCGCTGATGTTGTCGACCAGCTTGTCCTTGTGCAGCAAGCGCTGATCCAGACGCGAGGACTTGGCGCCGCCCAGCACGTAGGAGAACAGGTCGAGCTGATCAATATCGGTGGTGCCGACCTGGGCCACGTTCCAGGCACGGTAGATGCGCGCCTGCGGCACCTTGTCGGTCATCACTTCGCGGGTGGTGGCAGCGCGCTGCGCAACGTTCACCGCCGGCTGCGCCATGGTCGGGCCGGCCGGGATGTCGCCGAAGAACTTGGCGGCCTTTTCCTTGGCGGTGGCCACGTCGATGTCACCGGCCAGCACCAGCACCGCGTTGTTCGGGCCATACCAGGTGTGGAACCAGGTCTTGACGTCGTCCAGCGAGGCGGCGTTGAGATCGTTCATCGAACCGATCACGCCGTGGTGGTACGGATGGCCTGCCGGGTACATGGCGCGGGTCAGCTTGTCCCAGACCTGGCCGTAAGGCTGGTTCTCACCCTGGCGCTTTTCGTTCTGCACCACGCCGCGCTGCTCATCGAGTGCAGCCTGGTCGATGGCGCCCACCAGGTGACCCATGCGGTCCGATTCCATCCACAGCGCCATGTCCAACGCGGTGGTCGGCACGTTCTGGAAATAGTTGGTGCGGTCGGTATTGGTGGTGCCGTTCTGGTCGGTGGCGCCGACCTGCTTGAAGGGTTCGAAGAACTCGCCGTCGTGGTTTTCGCTGCGCTGGAACATCAAGTGCTCAAACAGATGCGCGAAGCCGGTACGGCCGGCCGGTTCGTCCTTGGCACCAACGTGGTACCAGATGTTCACCGCCACGATCGGTGCCTTGCGGTCGGTGTGCACCACCACGCGCAAGCCGTTCGGCAGGGTGAATTCTTCATACGGGATATCGACCGACGCAGCGGCGGCGGCGGCCGGCTTGGCCTCCGCAACCAGCGGGGCGCCAACGAATCCGCCCAGGGCGGCACTCAGGGCCAGGGTCAACAAGGCGGTGCGGGGCATAGCTGCGTTCATTCCATTTCCGTTTGGGTATGAAGGTGAACGCAGATCCTAACCGGGCGCCGTCACATCGGCATACGCCATGCGTCATGGGTAACGAAGCAGCTGTACCGGTGTCCGTCCGGTCACTGCAGACGCGGCGAGTGTCCGGACAGCGGACACTTTCCAAGAACAACAAACCCTTATTTATCAATCAGATGTGATTGGCACGCATCCTGCTGCCTATTACTCGCAGCCAGATCACTTCAGACGATAAATGACTGATTGCTGAACAAATCAAAAAAAATAAAGAAAGTTCTTGCACTACGAAATTCACTGTACTACATTACTACCACACCACTGCCCACACACACCAAACAGGTCCCGCCATGAACGCCAAGTCTCTCGCCCTTGCCATCGCCCTCGTCGCCAGCACCGGCTTTGTTTCTTCGGTACAGGCTTCGGATATCGTCACCCTGGACACCGTGCAGGTCCGTCCTTCCGCCGACCAGCTGGCGCAGGCCCAGCACGAGGCCAACAGCAACATCCCGACCCTGGCTGTCGTGCAGGTTCGCCCGACCGTCGGCCAGATCGTCGAGCTGATGGCCGAACAGACCGCCAGCCAGCTGGCCTCCGCCAGCCCGGTCGCCATCGGCACCCGCGCCGGCCAGTGGATGGTCTCGTTGCCGGCCATCACCGTCCGCCCGGACGTGGAACAGGTGCAGGCCATGGCTGCTGAAGCTGCTGCCGAAGCCATCGGCAAGGTCGTCGCGCAGGGTCTGGTTTCGAACTAAACCAGCCTTGCCGCACCACCCGGCGTAAACTGCGCCGATGACTTCTGCCCCTGTTTTCGATGTAGTGCTTTACCAGCCCGAGATCCCGCCGAACACCGGCAATGTGATCCGGCTCTGCGCCAACACCGGCGCGCGGCTGCACCTGATCGAGCCTTTGGGTTTCGACCTCAGTGACAAGCAGCTAAAGCGCGCCGGCCTGGACTATCACGAGTACGCACAGATGCAGGTCCATCCGGACCTGGAAACCGCCTTGGCGCGCATCGCCCCGAAGCGTTTGTTTGCATTGAGTACCCGCTCCAGCGTCCGCTATGACACCGTGCAGTTCGCCGATGGCGATGCCTTCCTGTTCGGCCCGGAAACCCGTGGCCTGCCGCAGGATCTGCTTGATTCCCTGCCCGATGGTCATCGCCTGCGCCTGCCGATGCAGCCCAACAACCGCAGCTTGAACCTGTCCAACTCGGTCGCCGTGGTGGTGTATGAGGCGTGGCGGCAGCAGGGGTTCCCTGGCGGCGCGTGATTGGCGCCGACCTGCTTTTGTATTGTTGTGGGAGCGGCGTCAGCCGCGAAGCTATGAATCTGTCCGATTGCTGGCATGCCGGTGATTCCGGTGCTGCCAGCTTCGCGGCTCACGCCGCTCCCACAGGTTTGATGCTGCATCGGCAACGCCCCTGCCGAGCATGGCTCGGCACTACCGACTCCGACCGCCAACAAGCCTCACCCAACCACCCCCAACTCCCGCAATACCCGCAGCCGCTCACCATCAACAGCAAGCACCTCTCCCAACACCTCGGAGGTGTGCTGCCCCAATACCGGCGCAGCCTGCTCATAACGCAACGGCGTTGCCGAGAACTTCAGCGGATTACGCACCATCGCCACGCTGCCACCACCGGCATGCGGCAACTCAATCCGCAAACCACGCGCCTGCACCTGCGGGTCGGCAAACACCTGATCAATCCGATTGACCGGATTGGCCGGTACAACCGCCTTCTCCAGCGCCGCCAACCACTCGGCCGCCGGTCGCGTGCGCAATACCTGCTGCAGATGCGGCACCAGCAGCTCGCGGTTCGCAACCCGGGCGTTATTGGTGACATAGCGTGGATCAAGCGCCAGCTCAGGCTCGCCAATCACCTCGCAAAGGCGTGCGAACTGACCGTCATTGCCAACCGCCAGCATGAAATAGCCATCAGCGGCCGGCATCACCTGGTACGGCACGATGTTCGGATGCGCCGTGCCCTGCCGGGTCGGCACCACGCCGCCGATCAGATAGTTGGAGGCCTGGTTGGCCAGCCATGCGACCTGGGTATCCAACAACGCCAGATCGATCTGCTGGCCAACGCCGGTACGCTCGGCATGGCGTAGCGCGGCCAGGATCGCCGTCGCCGCATACATGCCGGTCATCAGATCGGTCGCGGCTACACCTACTTTCTGCGGGCCGGCCCCGGGCGCGCCATCCGGTTCGCCGGTGACGCTCATCAGTCCGCCGATGGCCTGGATCGCCGCATCGTAGCCGGCACGCTGCGCATACGGCCCGTCCTGGCCGTAGCCGGTGATCGAGCAGTACACCAGCTTGGGGTTGATGGCCCGCAGGCTGGCAAAATCCAGCCCGTACTTCTTCAGGCCACCGACCTTGTAGTTCTCCACCAGCACGTGGCAGTGCACGACCAGCTCGCGCAGCAGCGCCTGCCCTTCCCCGGTGGTGAAATCAATCGCGACCGAGCGCTTGCCGCGGTTGGCGCACAGGTAATACGCGGACTCACTGCTGTCATTGCCATCGGCATCCTGCAGATACGGCGGGCCCCAACTGCGGGTGTCGTCACCCACGCCGGGGCGCTCGACCTTGATGACATCGGCGCCGAAATCGGCCAGCACCTGCGTCGCCCACGGTCCGGCAAGGATGCGCGACAGGTCGAGAACGCGAACGCCATCGAGCAGGTTCATTTCGGCCACCATGTCTTGCAGGATTCCGGCAGCGCCGGCTGCCAGCCAATGGCGTGCTGGAAGGCCTCCGCCAGCGCAATCAGCGTGAGTTCGTCGCCCACATTGCCGACCAGCTGCATGCCTGCTGGCAACTCCCCCGCCGCTACCGGCAGCGGCACCGACAAGGCTGGATTGCCGGCCAGATTGGCGTAGGCGGTAAGGTCGGCCTGGCTGGCCGGCGCAGGCGTACCGAACGGGAATGCACGCTGCGGCGCAGTCGGCATCACCAGTACATCGCAGCGTGCCAGCCACTGCTGCAGCTGCACCTGGCCACGATCGGCCAGCTGCGAGGCAGCGGCAAACTCGGCGGCGCTGCGCCCTTCCGCCCAGGACATCATCTTGGTCAACAATGGCGAGAATTTGCTGCGGTCGCCAGCCCAGGCATCGGCATGTTCGACCAGCAGTTCGGCTTCGCTCATCAGCAGTCCGGCGCGACGCGCGCGCGCCGAAGCGAAGGCTGGTGCGGGCACCGGCTGCAAGCTGTGACCCAAGCCAACCAGCACGCGCAGGCCATCCTCGAACGCCGCCTGCACATCGGGCGCAATGTCGGCAGCATCACCAAAATCGACAACGCCGATACGCAGGCCTTCGATGTCAGGTGCAGCAAAATGGATAAGGCGCGACTGCGCACAATCCGGGTCGAAGCCGGACATGATCTGCAGCATCAGGCGCAGATCGCGTGCCGAACGCGTCAGCGGGCCAATGTGATCCAGCCGCCGGCACAAGGCCACCGTACCGCGCGTACTGATCGCACCCCAGCTCGGCTTGAGCCCGACCACGCCGCAATAGCTGGCCGGGATGCGCACCGAACCCATGGTGTCGGTGCCCAGCGCCGTTGCACACAAACCCGCCGCTACCGCTGCGCCACTGCCACCGCTGGAACCGCCTGGTGTGTAACCGTGCCGGTGCGGGTTGTGGCAGGCGCCGTAGAACGGGTTGTCGTTGTCGGCGCCCATCGCCGCTTCGTGCATGTTGAGCTTGCCGACAATCACCGCACCGGCTGCGCGCAATGCGGCCACGGCCGGATTGTCGGCACTGGCCGGCGCGCTGTAGCGACGGGTTTCCATGCCGGCGGTGGTGACCATGCCAGCAACGTCGATATTGTCCTTGACCGCGACTGGCAGGCCTTCCAAAGGCCGCGCGAAGCCGCGCTGGCGACGTTGCTGCGACTGCGCGGCCGCAGCCAGCGCGCCCTCCGCATCGATGTGGATATAGCTGTTGACCTGCGCCTGGCTGGCAGCGATGGCTGCCAACTGCTGCTCGATCAGTTCGGTACAGCTGACGTCACCGGCAGCCAGCAAGGCCGCCTGTGCAGTCAGATCCAAGCTCAACAACTGCGCATCGGCCTTGCTCACACGGCTTTCCTCAAGCGAAACGTTTGTCGATCAGACGCACCGGCTTCTGCCGTACTTCGATACCGGTCAATGCGGCCAGTTCGCCCGGTGCGGCCAGCACGATGCTCATTTCAACACCGAGGCGCTGGCGCAGCAACGCGGCGAACTCAGCGGCCAACTGTGCGTCATCCAGTGCACCACGGGTTTCCACGTGCACGGCCAGATCATCGCGACCACCTTCGTCGCGGCTGGCGACGCAGATGAACTCACCGGCGAACGATGCATGTTCTTCCAACACCGGCGCCATCGCCTGCGGGAACACATTGATGCCGCGGATCTTGACCATGTTGTCGCTGCGGCCGAGGAAGCCCTCGATGCGGCGCAGGTTCATGCCCAGCGGCGAGGGCGTGGTCAGCACGCGGGTCACGTCGTGGGTGTTGAAGCGGATGATCGGGTAGATGTCGTCCTTGTACAGACAGGTGACCACCATGTCGCCGGTTTCGCCATCGGCGACCAGTTCACCGCTGTCCACGTCGAGGATTTCGACGTATTGCGCGTCTTCCATCAGGTACAGACCGTCCTGGTCCGGGCCCTGCCCGGCAATCGCGCCGGTATCGCCCACGCCGTACCAGTCGTACAACTCAACGCCGCCCCAGGCTGCCGACAGCGACTCGCGCGACTCACGGCCGAGGTGGCCGCAGATCATCCGCACCGGGATGTCCTTGCCCGGCACCAGGCCGTTCTCGCGGGCCACGTCGGCCAGCTTCTTGATGTAGTCGGCGAAGCCAACGATGACGTTGGCGCCCATGTTCTTCATCAACTGCACCTGCTGCGCCGAGCGCATCTCGATGCCGGTACCGGCCGAGCAGAACAGCGCCTGCGTGTAATGCGTCACCGCTTCGCGCACGTAATGGCCGCCGTTGATCATGCCGTGGCCATACACCGAGTGCACCACGTCGCCGGGCTGCATGCCCTGCCAGCGGTACAGGCGGGCAAGCAGCAGGCTCTGCACTTCGCGCGAATGCGGCGAGAACACCAGCGGCTGCGGGCGACCGGTGGTACCGGAAGTGGTGTGGAAGACCAGTGGTTTGTTGCCGGCCTCGGTGCCGTCCTGCCAGCCGTGGAAATCGCCCAGCGGCGGATTGGCTTCGACCGAGGCCATGATCTCGTGCTTGCCGAATACCGGCAGCTTGCTGATGTCATCCAGGCTCTGGATATCTTCAGGCTTGATGCCTGCATTGCCCCACAGGCGCTGATAGAACGGAATCTGCCACGCGCGGGCCACGCAACGCAGGAACATTGCGTTCTGCTCGGCGCGCAGTTCCTCGCGGCTGATGGTCTTGAACTTGTCGGTAAAGGCCTGGTCCAGCGGGAACTGCTTGAGCAGCTCCTTGACATCGAAGGATTCGAAATAAGTGGCGTAGGTCATGGGGTCTCGACAATCAGCAGGTCGACCAGCTGCCTGACATCATCGATGTCCTGCAGATGGTCGAAGTGGGAGATCAGGGCAGCACGGTGGCCGGCATCGAAGGGACGCGTGGCGTGGTCAAGGCAGTGGTGGAACTTTTCCAGTTGCTGGGCACGCGACAGCGGCCGTTGCGGTGAACCGATCGCGGCATCGCGGTGGTTGTGCAGGACGCGACCGTCGTGCAGGGTGACCGTCATCGATTGCGGCACCAGTGCGTTGGGATCGTCGCAGTCGTTAGGCACCAGGCTGACCTGGTTGGCGAACGCGGCCAGCTGCGCATCGGCGAGCTTGTCCGACGCATAGGCGGACAAGCCGACCTTGCCATCCAGCAACACAGTGCCGAGCAGGAACGGCAGGCAAAGCCTTGCGTAGCTGGTTTCCATTGCGAGCTGATAGCTGCGGCCGACCAAGCGGCGCACCAGCGGCGGCGCCTGCAGTTCGATGCTGGCGACGTTGTCCAGCTTCAGGCCGTGCTGCTGGCGCAGCTCCATCAGCATGTCCTGTGCGGCATGCGCGGCGCCGCCGGTGGGGAATACTTTGTGGCTTACGGTGAGTATCTGCGCTTCGCGCTCAGTCAGCTTCTGCAGCGATGGAGCGGTATCGAACTCGCCCTCGATCAGCGGCAGATAGCCGAAGGGACCTTCCAACATCTCACGCGGCGCGGGGAAGCCATTGCGCGCGAGTTCCCAGCAGGTCAGGGCTGCGCGCGAATTCAGCGCAACCTGCAGCGCCAAGGTCGGCGAGCCTTCCACATGCGCCTGCATGGTGCCGGACAGGTGGCTATAGGTCAGGCCGAGCGCGCGACGCAGCAATTCTTCGTCGGCGCCGTGCAGATGAGCGATGCCTGCAGCTGCGCCCAGCGCGCCACACATCGACGGGCGGAAAAAGCGCATCGGTGCGCGGCCACTGATGCCAATCAACGTAGCTACATCGACCGCCACATTGAGCGCCGCGATCAATGCCTTGCCATCGACCGCCACGCCATCGACGTTTGCGCGCTGCTCAGCGGCGGCAATCAAGGCCGATTGAATCACCGCCAGCGGATGCACCACCGCCGGCATATGCACGCAATCAAATTCCTGGCTGTGGATCTGGTAGCCGTTGACCATCGCCGCGCTGGCCGCCGGCAAGGCTTCGCCGGTCACCCACACACGCGCGGCATTGCCGCTGCCGTAGCTGGCGGCACTGCGTCGAACGGTTTGGGTCAGCGGCACCTGCGGACCGGAGCCAGAAAGCCCCACGGCCGCCGAATCCATCACGAACACCTTCGTGGCCGCGACCGCCTCGGCGGAGAGGTCTTCAAAACGCAGCGTGCGCGCATGCTGCAACAGCGCTTCAGTCAATCGCATCAGGCCACCCGCGCCAACATGGCGTTCAAAGCGTCCAGACTGCCGCCATTGGCCAGCGCCTGCACCTGCCCAAAGAGGGGTTGCGCCAAGCCTGCGGATACGCCCCCCCATTGCGCCAGGGCCAGCGCCTTGGCCAGCACATCCTCGGCCGACATCGGGCATTCCGGGTCACCCCAGGCATCGATGCGCTCGGCCTGCACGCTGCGGCCATCGGCCAGCCACAGCTGCACGCTGGCGCCGTAGTGCGCTGGGAAACGCTGGCTGCAGGCTGCATCCTCGATCAACGCGATACGCTGTCGCCACGGCGCCAGCTCAGCATCGCTGCAGGCTTCGGCGGTGTAGTGCGCAAGTTGCGGCCGGCCATTGACCACGATCGAGGCCAGCGCGTGCTGCAGGCTGAATTTGGCCTCCAGCTCGGTCTGTGGCTGGGCGCGGTCGCAGAAGCGCATGGCCTCGGCATAGGTGCGCACTTCGATGCGTTCAATCTGCGCGACGTCAGTGGGATCGAGCTGCGCCACCGCTTCCAGCATCGCATCGATGGCCGGATGCGCATGCCGGCAGGCCGGCCACGGCTTCAGGCTGGTGCTGTGGACCAGCCAGTCGTCTTCATCGGCAACCACCAGTTCCGGCACGGCATCCGGCGCAGTGGCGGCAAACAGACCCTGCTCACCTTCCAGTATCCTGCGCGGCCCACGCATGCCCGCCAGCGCCAACTGCGCCGCCAGCCAGCCACTGCGTGCGGCTTCGGCGTTATGCAATGACTTGGTCGGCACCGGCTCGTGGCGCATCTGCCACAGCCCGCCGGTGCGACTGCCGGCATTGCCCAGCGCATCGGCCAGCGATTCAGCAGGCAGGTTCAGTACTGATGCCGCCGCAGCCGCCGCACCAAAGGCGCCAGCGGTCGAGGTGGGATGCCAATAGCGGTAATGCGCCTTGCCCAGCGCACGACCGACACGGATGGTGGCTTCATAGCCGCGCACGATGGCGTCTAGCAGCACCGTCGCATCCGCGCCTTCGGCCTGCGCCGCAGCCAGCGCGACCGGGATGACGACCGGGCCGGGATGCAGGATGGCAGCGCGGTGCACATCGTCCATTTCCAGCACATTACCGAGCGCGGCATTGAGCAGCAAAGCATCGGCGGCACTGCGCCGGCCAGCGCCCAGGGCGACCACATTGCCGCTGGCCTGTGCCTGCACCACCGCACGCAGCTGCGTCGCAATCGGGGAGCGCAAGGCGGCCAAAGCGCAACCCAGCCAATCCACCAACAGGAACGCGGCGCGTTGGCGGGCAGCGTTATCCACCGGCCGTTGCAGGCGCTGGGCTAGCTGTTCGGTAAGGCTGGCAGCAGGCGTGGTCATCGCGCGATGAGGTCTCGGTGCAGGCCCGCAACAGCGGGTTCGGGATGGTGGGAACGGCAACCGCGTGAAAAGAGCATAACCGACTTTGTCCGGACATATCATATGATCCGACTCCCGAACGCCGCAATCAGCCCCATGCCCCGAATTCTGGATGCCGACACTTTCTTCGACTACCTCGCGCAGGGACCCGACATCTTCGCGCCCGGCTGTGCCGGCCATTCCCTGCTGTTCGAACACTGGCTGCGCGCTGGCGCCGAGCGCTGCGGCGGGCTGCGCTTCACCGGCGTGCACATCCCCACCGTCAACACCTTCGACTTTGCCGCGCTGCACCCGCAGGCCCGCCAGCGCACGATCTTCCTGAGCGGCGATCTGCGCAGCTCGTGGCTGGATGGCCGCGTTGACTACCTGCCGATGACCTATACCGCCACCTGGCGCTGGCTGCGCGAAAGCGTGGCCTTCGACACCGTGCTGGTGCAGGTGGCACCGCCGGACGAGGACGGCAACTGCTCGCTGGGCATTGCCTGTGACTTCACCCCGGCGGCCTGGCCACGCGCGACCCGCATCCTGGCGCATATCAACCCGCGCATGCCGCGCACGCGCGGGCCGTCGATCCCCTTGTCGCGGATTACCGCAGCCATCGAGCAGGACGCACCGCTGCTGGCTATTCCCGATCCGCCTGCCGATGGCGCCATGGATGCCGTGGCCGCGCAGGTTGCTACCCTGGTAGAAGACGGCGCGACCCTGCAGCTCGGCCTGGGCCGATTGCAGTCAGCCGTGCTGCGCGCGGTACGCGAGCGGCGCAATCTGCGCATCCACAGCGGCATGGTCTCCGACGGGCTGCTTGGCCTGCTCGAATCCGGCGCACTCTCGGCGGCGCCGGACGCGGTGGTGGCTGGTGTGGCGCTGGGTACACAGGCGTTGTATGACATCGCCCCGCGCAGCATCAGCTTCCGCGAGGTTGGCCACACCCACGACCACAACGTACTGGGCGGTATCCCGCGCCTGACCGCCATCAACAGCGCGCTATCTGTGGATCTGCTGGGTCAGGTGAACGGTGAGTTCCTGTCTGGCCGCCAACTGAGTGGCGTGGGCGGCCTGCCTGATTTCCTGCAAGGCGCTCGCCAATCGACCGCTGGTCGCGGCATCATTGCACTCCCTGCCAGTACCCCGAAGGGCGAAAGCAGGATCGTGCCGATGCTACCCACCGGTCCCGTAAGCCTTACCCGCGTAGATGCCGACTGCATCGTCAGCGAACATGGCGTAGCCGATCTACGCCACCTCGACGTCCATGCACGGGCCCAGGCCCTGATCGCCATCGCCGCACCCGAACACCGTGAACCCCTGCAGCGCAGCTGGCAGGAACTCTCGCTCAGACTTTGAACAAGGATCTGTACATATGACTGGTACGCGACGCAGCAAGCCCCGCTATGCCGAACTGGGCGATCTACTGCAGGCGGCAATCGAGAAGGGCGAGTACGCCGTTGGTACCTTGCTACCCACCGAACTGGAGCTGTGCGAACGCTTCAGCGTCAGCCGCCACACCGCACGCGCGGCCTTGGCGCAGTTGATCAGCGCCGGCCTGGTGCAGCGCCGGCCCGGCGCTGGCACGCGGGTGATCGCGCAGAACTCGGCAATGCGTTACGAGCACGAGATCGACACCGTCGACCTGCTGATGCAATACGGCAACAGCACCCGCCTGCAGGTGCTGGAAGCCGAGCGCAAGCTGGCCGATCCGTTGATGGCACAGCGCCTGGACATCCACGAAGGCAAGGAATACCTGCGCCTGCACTGCCTGCGCCTGGAAGAACAGACCCGCGAGCCGATCGCCGTCACCGAGATGCTGATCCCGGTGCGCACGGGCGTGCCCACCGAGAAACTGCTGGAAGTGGCCGGCGCTGCGCGTGCGCTGGCCAAGTTCCTCGACCCGACCAAGCTGTCGCGGGTGGAACAGGTATTCGATGCGGCGTCCTTTGATACCGGCGACGCCAAGCTGCTCGACATCAAGAAGAGCGAGCCGGCGATGCGCGTGCAGCGCCGTTACCGCGATGCCAACGGCCGCCTGCTGCTGGTCGCGACCAGCCTGCACCCGCCGGGCCGGTTTGCCTACTCGATGGTGCTTTCGCGCAATCACCGCTGATCAAAGCCAAACTCGCAGTTGAGTCAACCGAAACCCGATGCCAGACCGCGGCCATCGGGTTTCTTTATGTGCCCTCGCCACCAATGAGGTAGCCCGGGTAAGCACAGTGCACCGGAAAACCGCACCGCGGAGGCTTCGGAGCACCCGCCAACGGCCCGGGTGCGCTGCGCTTACCCGCGCTACACCCGCCCCGGCCCGCCCAATCGCCCGCCCTTTGACGGCAATCCAGCGCTCAACCACTGCGCAGTCAGCGCCCGCCATCTGCAGCAGCGGCTTGACACCCCGGAGCCAAGAACTGACGCTTACGCCATGAGTATCGACCTTACCCCGCTTGATCTTCGAGAGCTCAACACTCTCATCCGCGCCGCACAGGACAGGCACAAAGCGCTCACCCAACGTCAACCTGCGGAAAAGGTCAGGCGCAAACTCACCGCATTGGCCAAGCAGACCGGTTATACGATCGAGGAACTGTTCGGCCCGGGCGCGGATGCCGTCGCCGCCAAGAGCAAGCCAGGCAAGCGCAAAGGGCCGAAGGTCAAGCCGAAGTACCGTGATCCCGAGAATCGTTGGAACACCTGGACCGGCCGCGGCAAGATGCCGCTCTGGCTGGCCTCCAAGATCCGCTTCGGGCAGACCGCCACCGACTTCCTGATCCCCGGCGTGGCCAAGCTCACCCCGAAGGAAAAGGTACTCACCGGCAAGCGCAAGCTGTTCAAGCCCGGCTGAGTCAGAACGGCAAAACCGGGTCAAAACCGGGGTCAGAGTGGGGTTTCGTACCGAAACCCCACTCTGACCCCGGTTTTGCTCCGGTTTTGCTCCTTAACTGCTAGATTCCAAGGCTTCTCCAAGCTTGGACAAAGCCGCCCATGCGTAGTCGCCTGCTGTGGATGTTGCTCTGCCTGCTGGCACCGGTCAGCAATGCCGAAGTGCTGGTGCACTCGATCAGCTACCAGGGCAACGACCGGCATGCGCCGTTGGCGACCGGCAATTACCGCAACCCGATCCTGCCCGGCTTCTACCCGGACCCGTCGATCGTGCGCGCTGGCGATGACTTCTATCTGGTCAACTCCACGTTCGGCTATTTCCCCGGCCTGCCGATCCACCACAGCCGCGACCTGGTGAACTGGACACAGATCGGCAATGCCATCGACCGCCCCAGCCAGATCAACTACGGCAAGGACGAGCTCACCCGCGGCCTGTTCGCTGCCTCGATCAGCCACAAGGACGGCCGCTTCTACATCGTCAACACCTGTTTCTACTGCGACGGCGGCAACTTCCTGATCCACGCCGACAATCCGGCCGGGGCATGGTCGGACCCGGTCTGGCTGCAGGTGCGCGGCATCGATCCTTCCCTGTTCTTCGATGCCGATGGCAGTAGTTGGGTCGTGCACAACGACGTGCCCGATGGCGAACTGCGCTACGACGGCCACCGCGCTATCTGGCTGCAACAGATTGACCTGGCCAGCGGAAAAGCCATTGGTGAGCGGCGCCTGCTGGTGGATGGCGGCGCCAACCCGGCCAGCAAGCCCGAGCACATCGAAGGCCCGCATATCTTCAAGCACGACGGCTGGTACTACCTGACCGCCGCCGAAGGCGGCACCGGCGAACAGCATGCGCAGATGATCTGGCGCAGCCGCAGCCTGACGGGTCCGTATCAGGCAGGCTCCAACAACCCGGTGCTGACCCAGCGCGATCTTGATCCCAAACGCGCCAGCCCGGTGACCTCGGCCGGACATGCGCAGTTCGTGCAGTTGGCCGACGGCAACTGGTGGGCGGTATTCCTCGCCACCCGCCCCTACCGTGGCAATCAATACAATCTAGGCCGTGAAACCTTCCTGCTGCCGGTGCAATGGCACGAAGGCTGGCCGCAGGTGCTGCCGCGCGGCGCCGAAGTACCGCTGCAGCTGCCGCGTCCGCAGATTGCCGGCGCGAATGAGACCGTCACCGATAGCGCTGTATCCACCTGGACGGAAAAATTCAGCGGCGCGAAGCTGCCACCACAATGGCTGACCCTGCATCCACCGAAGCGCGCATGGTTCAACACAGGCGCTGGAGGATTGAAGCTGCAAGCCGGCACGACGCCGCTGGGCGCCGAGGGTGCTGAAGAACAGGCCCACTATCTGGGACATCGCCTTCAGCACCATCGCGCGACCCTGGATATGCAGTTGTCGGCTGCGTCTGTGGCTGATGGAGAGTTGGCGGGATTGGCCTGGCTGCAGAACGAGCGGTATCACTATGTGCTGGGCGTTGAAGCCAGCAACGGTACGCGCCGGGTAGTTCTGTACCTGCGCGCCGGCAAGGATTCGCCGGAGACAGGGACGCTGCTGGCGCAGAAGAATCTAAGCGGCGCTGGCGATAATACGGGCCTGCGATTCACCCTGGATGGCGCACGCGCGCAGGCGTGGTTCTCGCCACAACCCGGGCAATGGCAGCGCATAGGCGAAGCGCTTGATGCCAGCCTGCTCAGTACCGACACCGCAGGTGGATTCATCGGCAGCACGTTTGGTGCGTACGCATTGAAGCGGTGAGCAGAACTGGAACTGACCGCAGCGCGCTTCTGCCCCCTCCCTTTGCCGCAGGCAAGGGGAGGGTTGGGGAGGGGTGCTGTTCGCGGTTGATCTGCGGTTGATGCATTGCCAGCTTCGCGGCTTATGCCGTTCCTGCAGCATTGCTTGCAAGGCCTCTGCCGAGCATGGCTCGGCACTACAGTTGCTGCATTGCTTGTAAGGCCTCTGCCGAGCATGGCTCGGCACTACAGTCGCTGCATTGCTTGTAGTGCCCCTGCCGAGCATGGCTCGGCACTACGGGTTCATGCCGCGTTGCTTGAATCTGGGGCATCTACCAGTTGGTTGATGCGGCGCAAGGCGCTTTGCAGTTGGCGCCTATTGCCTGCCTGCCCCAGTGACAGGCGGAAGCCGCGGCTGCGTTGTGCGCCGTCCGGCCTGAATGCCGATGACGGCGAGATAGCCAGACCCTGCAGCTGGGCGGCGCGCACAAAACCTGCATCGGTCCACGGCTCGGGTACGCTACACCACGCATGCAATCCAGCCGCCTGCACGTTCAATGATGGCACCAGCAGGTGTGCAGCCAGCGCGGTGCGCTCGCGTGCTTCCGCCAGTACCTGATTCAACAAGCCATTCGCTGATCCATCCAGCAGCAGTTGGCTCACCAGCGCCATCACCAGTGGATGGCCCATCAAGCAGATCGACCGCAAGGCTGTCGCCAAATCTTCCGCGTGCCGCTCCGACGGACAACGTACGAACGCAGTACGCAGACCGGGACTGATCGCCTTCGACAAGGTCGATACGTAATACACATGTGCCGGTGCCAACGCCGCAATTGGCGTTGGCTTTTCCACAGCGTGATGCCAATACGGATCGTCCTCGATCGCCAGCAGATCCAGCCGCTGCAGCACACGTGCCAGCTCAACGCGACGCTGCGATGGAATCGTCAGCGCCGTCGGGTTGTTGCAGGTGGGGTTGAGGTAAACCACGCGCGCGCCACTCTGCCGCGAGGTGCGCTCCAACGCCTCCGGGCACATCCCTTCCGCATCACCATTGACCGGCAGCAAGCGTCGCCCCAATGATCGTGCCGCCTGCAGCAAGCCGGGATACACAAGGTGATCGCAAAGAATCACCTCGCCTTCCTGGGTCTGGCTGATCAGGATCGAGGCCAAGGCCGACTGCGCGCCCTCTGCAACCACCAAACCCGTATCGGAAACATCACCCAGCATCGGCTGCAACCAGCTGATCGCTGCATGCCTGTCGGTCGGGCTGCCACCGGCGAGGTGATACGTCATCAGGTTGGGCGCATTGCTGCGTGCAAGCACGGCGGCTGCACCGCGGCGCAAGGCATCGTTCAAAGCCAAGGCATCCGGCACCGGCGGCACGTTCATGCTCAGGTCCACCGGTTGGCCGAAGGCGGCTTTCGGCGGTGCGATGAAACTGCCCTGCGGACCGCGCGCTTCGATCAGGCCGCGTCGGCGTGCTTCATCGAAGGCGCGCGTCACCGTGGTCAGGTCGATTCCGAGCTGCTTGGCCAATGCGCGTTGCGATGGCAGGCGATGACCGGGTACCAGCTCGCCGGTGTTCATGCTGCGCTCGATGCTGTTGACGATGCGCAGGTAGATCGGACCATTGCTGCGCAGCGCGCTGTCCATCCAGTTCATCGCCAAACCCCGTGTTTTCCGCAAAAAACTGCGACATCCTGTCGCACCATGTATGGACGATGTAGCCACGTATTGTTTGCTTCAGCGGCGGGTGCCTGCTCACAACCATCGGTCGGTTGGAGCGGGTGCCCGCTGTTTTTTGTGCGCGGACAAAACGTCCTCGCACGCTGGCGCGCATGCAGATTCATCAGCAGTGGTTCAAGACTTGCTTTGCCAAGGGCAGTAACAGCCCACCGCCAGCAGTCCACGCGGGCGCACGGTCTGTCCATCGACCAGCTTGTCGAGTATCGGCTCGACAAAACTATTGGCCGAATTGCAGACCATGCCGATGCTGTAGGGGCCTGCGTAGGCCAGATGCCCTTGCCGATCCCAGATCGCAACCGCAGGGCTGGCCGGGATATGTTCGGCGCCTTCAATCGTCGGCAGTTCCGTCAGACGACCACGCAGATACTCGGGCAACTCACCTGTGGTGCCCGGGCGGCGCACCGCGTAGAAATCGATGTTGGCGCGGCGATACATGCTGATCAGATAACTCAGATGCGCGCCGGTTTCGCGGTTGCAGACCTTGCAGGCCGGGTCCCAGAAATGCACGACGCGGATGCGTCCGTTGGCGCCAGCCAGTTCCGGCGGCAGCTTGAGTTGGGTGTCGTCGAATACGATGGCCTGCTCGGCGAACGTGGCCTGCTCACTGAGGCCGAAGTACTGCCATAGCGCTATCGCGATACCGGCCATCAACACGCAGCCCGCTGCGATCCACAACCGCATCCCGCGCCGGCGCGGTGATGCGCCGTTGGGCGGGCTCACGAGGCGGTGTCCGCGCCGAACTTGTACTCGTACTGTTCCAGCATCTCGGCGCAGGAATCGGCCTGGGCGCGGCGGTAGATCTCGGTGCGCTCCGGCGCGCGGCTGCGCTGCAGGCACTGCTCGATGGCCGCGCGCTCACTGGCCTGCACATCGGCGGTCTGCGGCCGCGAGCAGACATAGACCAACGACGCCAGCGCCAGCACCACGAAACCGGCGCAGCCCAGCATCACCAGATGAAACTTCAGCTTGTCCCGACGCACAGCAGTTACCCGCATATCCATACAAGATATGAAATGTATCACTTTTGTATGGATATGACCGGAGCGCGGTTAAACGATCGCCTGCGTCCGCGTCTCAGGCGCAGCCGAGATGACCTCGGTGAGCTTGGTCAACGCCGCCGCCAGGCTGTGCTGGTCCACCGCCCCGCCCAGCGACAGGCGGATGGCATTGCCAGCCTGCTCCTCGATGCTGAAGGCCTCCGAGCTGGCGATGCCCAGGCCTTGCGCCTGCGCGGCCTGGATCAGCCGGTACTGGTCCAGCCGCGGCGGCAGCGGCAACCACACATGCAGGCCGGACGGATGCGCCTGATAGGGCGTGGGCAGGATGCGCGCGGCAATCTGCTGGCGCTGGCGCAGCTCCTGCTGGAAGCGGCGCACCATCTCATCGGCCTGGCCGCTGCGGATCCAGTGCGAGGCCACCGCCACCATCGACTGGGTCGGCATCAGCGCGATCGAACGCAGGGCGTCCAGCATCGGCTCCATCGGCTCGCCCGGCGGCACCACCAGATAGGCGGTGCGCAGGCCCGGGGCCAGGCACTTGGACAGGGTGGAAACGTAGTAGACCGGCGCGTCCGGGTGGCTATCCACCGCCAGCGGCGGTGCCGCGTCGGCGGCCAGCAGCCAGTACGGATCGTCCTCCACCACCGCCACGCCATGGCGGCGTGCAATGGCCAGAATGGCGGCACGGCGGGGCTGCGACATGGTCGCGGTGGTCGGGTTCTGGATGGTCGGGATCAGGTAGATCAGGGCCGGCTTGCGCTGCTGGCAGGCCGCTTCCAGCGCGTCCGGCAGCATGCCTTCGGCGTCCATGGCGATGGAGACGATGCCCCGCTGCAGCACACGTGCGGCGGCCAGCAGGCCCGGATAGGTGAGCTGTTCGGCGGCGATCAGGTCACCCGGCTGGGTCTTGGCCAGCACGATGGCGCATAGCGCGGCCTGCGCGCCTGGGCAGATCACCACCCGCTCGGCGGAGACGCTGCCCAGGATCGGCGCCAGCCACTGCACGGCAGCGGCACGGTCATCGCGGGAGCCGGCGCCGACGTGGTAACTCATCAACTCGCCCTGCCCCAGCTGCTGGCTGAGCTGCTGGAAGCCGCGCTCCATGCTCTGCGCGAACGGGCTGCTGCCCAGCAGCGGCGGGATGTTCATGCTCAGGTCCACCGAGGTGGCGCTGTTGCCGGCGGACATGGCGATGAAGGTGCCGCCGGCGCCCTGCGCATCGAGCAGATCGGACTGGCGCAGCTCGGCGTAGGCACGGGTGACGGTGGTCAGGTCCACGCCCATCAGCTGGGCCAGGTCGCGCTGCGGCGGCAGCCGGTCGCCGGGCTGCAGCACGCCATCGTCCACGGCATCGCGTACCTGCTGGGCGATCTGCAGGTAGAGCGGACCGCTGCCCTCGGCGAAGGGACGGACCCAGGTCCGGTTGGGCTTTTTCAGGCGTCGGCCTGCGGCTGGCTGCTGCATCGGGTGAACCTTCCCTGCTTTGTACGTGCACCAACCCATACAATGATGTATCTTGTATGGACTTGACTGGATCGGCAATCCTTTTGTAGGCACCGCCGTACGGACAGTGTAGCCGCTCCCGGCCCATGCGCCGGGCATCGGCGGTCCCCGCTCAAGAGCTCCTTCAACAGGGTCGACCTTCAATGAATATCTGCTGGAAACGCATCCGCCCAGCGCTGGCCGCTTTGGCATGCGTGGGCCTGTCTGGCTGCAACTGGGTACTACTGGACTCCAAGGGCGACGTGGGCATTGCCCAGCGCGACCTGATTATCATCTGCATCGCCCTGATGCTGATCGTGGTGATACCGGCCATCGTGCTGACCTTCGTGTTTGCCTGGCGCTACCGCTCCGGCAATACCAAGGCCAGGTACATGCCCGATTGGGCGCACTCCACCAAGGTGGAAATCGTGGTCTGGGGCGTGCCCCTGATCATCGTCGCCGTGCTCGCCGTGATCGTGTGGAAATCCACCCACGAGCTTGACCCTTACAAGCCGCTGGATATTCCCGGCGAGCCGCTGCATGTGGAAGTGATCGCCACCGACTGGAAGTGGGTGTTCGTCTACCCGGACCTGGGCATCGCCACGGTCAACCAGCTCAACTTCCCGGCCGGGCAGCAGCTGGCCTTCGACATCACCTCCAACTCGACGATGAATACCTTCTTCATCCCGCAGCTGGGTGGGCAGATCTATGCGATGGCCGGCATGCGCACGCAGCTGCATCTGGTGGCGAACGAGCAAGGCAAGTTCGACGGCATGTCGGGCAATTACAGCGGCCATGGTTTCTCCAACATGAAGTTCGTCGCCACCGCGATGAGCCAGCCGCAGTTCGATGACTGGGTTGCGCAGGTGCGGCAGTCGCCGGATCAACTGAACTTCGACGAATTCAAGCGCCTGGCCGCACCAACCCGCAAGGAACCGGTGCGCCACTTCGCCAGCGTCGAGCCGCTGCTGTTCAAGAAGGTCATCGACCAGTTCATCGGCGTGGGTGAGAACACCGCGGCCACGTCCGGCCACAACGCAGAACCCAAGGCCTCCCAGGAGTAATGAGCATGTTCGGTAAGTTGACGTGGGACGCCGTGCCGTTGCACGACCCGATCGTCGTGGTGACATTGGCGGGCATGGTGCTTGGCGGCATCGCATTGCTCGCCGCCGTCACCTATTTCAAGTTGTGGGGCGTGCTGTGGCGCGACTGGTTCACCACGGTTGACCACAAGAAGATCGGCATCATGTACATCGTGGTGGCGCTGGTGATGTTGGTGCGCGGTTTTGCCGATGCACTGATGATGCGCGCGCAGCTGGCTGCGGCCGGCCCGGGTAGCGATGGCTTTCTGCCACCGGAACACTACGACCAGATCTTCACCGCGCATGGCGTGATCATGATCTTCTTCGTGGCCACACCGTTCGTGGTGGGCCTGATGAACATCGTGGTGCCGTTGCAGATCGGCGCGCGCGACATGGCCTTCCCCTTCCTCAATGCCTTCAGCTTCTGGATCTTCGTGGTCGGCGCTGCGCTGATGATGATCTCGCTGGGCCTTGGCGAATTCGCGATGACCGGCTGGGTGGCGTACCCGCCGTTGTCAGGCATCGAGTTCAGTCCAGGGGTAGGTGTTGACTACTACATCTGGGCACTGCAGGCCTCCGGTGTCGGCACATTGCTGACCGGCGTCAACCTGTTCATCACCATCCTGCGCATGCGTGCGCCGGGCATGACCTTGATGAAGATGCCGGTGTTCACTTGGACCGTGCTGGTCACCAGCGTGATCATCATCGCTGCGTTCCCGATCCTGACCGTCGCCCTCGGCGCGCTCACCCTGGACCGCTACCTGGACTTCAACTTCTACACCAATGACCTGGGTGGCAACCCGATGATGTACGTCAACCTGGTGTGGGCCTGGGGCCACCCGGAGGTGTACATCCTGGTATTGCCGGCGTTCGGTATCTTCTCCGAGATCACCGCCACGTTCTCGCGCAAGAAGCTGTTCGGCTACAAGTCGATGGTGGGTGCAACGCTGGCGATCGGCATCCTGTCGTTCGTGGTGTGGCTGCACCACTTCTTCACCATGGGCTCCGGTGCCAGCGTCAATGCCTTCTTCGGCATCATGACGATGATCATCGCAATTCCGACCGGCGTGAAAATCTTCACCTGGTTGTTCACCATGTACGGCGGCCGCGTCGAGTTCAGCGTGCCGATGCTGTGGACCATCGCCTTCCTGGTCACCTTCACCATCGGCGGCATGACCGGCGTGCTGCTGGCCATCCCGGGCGCGGACTTCCTGCTGCACAACAGCCTGTTCCTGGTCGCCCACTTCCACAACACCATCATCGGTGGCGCGCTGTTCGGCTACCTGGCCGGCTTCGTCTACTGGTTCCCGAAGGTGTTCGGCTTCACCCTCAACGAACGCCTGGGCAAGTGGTCGTTCGCCTGCTGGATCATCGGTTTCTACCTGGCCTTCATGCCGCTGTACATGCTCGGCTTCATGGGCATGACCCGGCGCATGAACCAGTACGACAACCCGGCGTGGACGCCCTACCTGATTGCCGCCTTCGTCGGCGCACTGTTCGTGTTCGCAGGCATCGTGCTGATGCTGGTGCAGATCTACGTCAGCGTCCGCGACCGCAAGCAGAACCAGGACATCACCGGCGACCCGTGGAATGCACGCACGCTGGAATGGCAGACGCCTTCGCCGCCGCCTTTCTACAACTTCGCAGTGGTGCCCAAGGCCGACACCTTGGACGCTTTCCACGAAGCCAAGAAGGAAGGCCTGCCCAAGCCGCCCAAGCACTACGCGCCGATCCACATGCCGCGTAACACCGGCGTGCCGCTGATCCTCAACATCTGGATCCTGGCGCTGTGCTTCGCCTTGATCTGGCACATCTGGTGGCTGGCCGGTGCGAGCTTCGTGGCGATGATCGTCACCTTGATCGTGCGTTCCTACGACGAGGACGTGGACTACTACGTCAGCGCCGAAGAAGTGGCCGCCATCGAGAACCAACACCAGAACAAGCTCAAGCAGCACAGGGTGATTGCATGAACATCATGTCCAACGTCGCCGTAGACAACGCACAGGCGGCCGAGCACAGCCATGACGACCATGGCCACGACCAGGGCGGCATGAAGGTCTTCGGCATGTGGGTCTACCTCATGTCGGACCTGGTGCTGTTCGGCTCGCTGTTCGCCTCCTACGCGGTGCTCAGCAACGCGTATGCAGGCGGCCCGACCGGTGCCGAGCTGTTCTCGCTGCCGTTCGTGCTGGTGGAGACCTTCCTGCTGCTGGTGTCCAGCATCACCTACGGCCAGGCGGTGCTGGCGATGCACCGCCAGGACAAGCGCGCGGTGCTGACCTGGCTGGGTGTGACCTTCGCACTCGGTGCCGGCTTCATCGGCATGGAAGTGTATGAGTTCAACCACCTCATTCACATCGGCGCCGGCCCCACCACCAGCGCCTACCTGTCCGCGTTCTTCGCACTGGTTGGCACGCACGGCCTGCACGTGGCCAGCGGCCTGATCTGGATGGCGGTGGTGATGCACCAGGTGAAGCGTCGCGGCCTCACCCCGACCAACGTCACCCGCATCTCCTGCCTGAGTCTGTTCTGGCACTTTCTGGACCTGGTCTGGATCTGCGTCTTCACCTTTGTCTATCTGATTGGAGTGTTCTGACCATGTCCGACAACGACACCTCTCGCGCCGGCAGCGGACATGGCTCCACCAAGTCCTACCTGATCGGCTTCGTGATCTGCGCCGTACTCACCGTCATCCCCTTCATGCTGGTGATGAACCCGACGCTGTCGCGGCCACTGACGATGGCCCTGCTGGTCGGCTTTGCCGTCGTGCAGATCATCGTGCAGCTGGTGTACTTCCTGCACATGAACCGCTCCTCGGAGGGCGGCTGGAACCTGGCCAGTTTTGTTTTCACCCTGGTCATTCTTTTCATCGTGGTAGCGCTCTCCATCTGGATCATCTGGAGCATGCACTTCCACATGATGGTCAACTGACGCACGCAACGGGCCGGCACACCATGCCGGCCCGTCGCATGTAGTTCGGCTGTCCGTCCTTCATCGACCATAGCCATGTCCCGCACCAACACCCCCGCCACCGGCCTCACCGCACTGGCCCGCAAACTGCACCTGTCCACCATCGCGATAAGCGCAGCCACCCTGCTGCTGGTCGCCTGCGCCGCAAAGCCCAAGGTGGATTTCTACGGCAAGGACATCGCCTGCGAAGCACTCGGCCGCCAATGGACGATGCCCGACAGCACAGGCGTAAGCCGCAGCCCGGCCGACCTCAACGGCAAAGTGACGTATCTCTTCTTCGGCTTCACCAGCTGCCCCGACGTATGCCCCACCACCATGGTGGAGTTGAACCGCGTGAAGCACCTGATGGGCTCGGACGCCGACAAACTGCAGGTGATCTTCGTCACCGTGGACCCGGCCCGCGACACACCTGCTGTTGCCGAGACTTACGTGAAAGCGTTTGACCCAACTGCGACTGCGCTGGTTGGTGACGATGCGCAACTGGCTGCAATGGCAGCATCCTTCAAAGCCTTCTACGACCGCGAAGAAGGCAAGCACCCCGGCGCCTACTCGATGAGCCACACCGCAGGCGGCTATGTATTCGACCGCGAAGGACGGCTGCGCTTGTTCGCGCCGTACGGCATGCCGGTGGAGCAGTTGTTCTCGGATGTGCAGCGACTAACGCTGGAGCCAACACGCCCCAACCCAGCAATCTGTGACGCAACCGGATAGCCCCAAACCCATGCGATCCAAGCCCCTCTCCCGCAAGCGGGAGAGGGGTTGGGGTGAGGGCAGAACAAAACCACCAACCCCAAACCTCCAGCCCCCCAACCAAACTCAGCCCTAAAACCCAACCAACTCACCGCTCAACACACCCACCCCCAACCTCCCCACCCCCAACAAAAACCCCAACCGCCTCAACAAAACACCCAGGCGCAAAGTAAGACAGCAAATGCGCCCCACCCTCCACCGTACTGAAACTCACCTCCCCAGCCTTCCCCAGCACAGCCGCATGCTCCACCGCCCCCGCATACGCCGTATTCGGATCCAAGGTCCCATGCACAACCAAGGTCCTGGGTAACGCAGCGGGCGACTTCCCAAACCAAGCATCCCTGACATAAGCAGGCACAGGCGCCTCCACCAGAAACCCCGGGATTGCGCTGACAAACAAGGCCCCAGCAGCCTCCTGCTCCACCAGCTCGCGCGTAAGCCCCGGCCGCGCATTGTTTTCCGATGCCGAGATCAACATCACCAGCGGCAACGAAGGCTGGTTGTTACCGCCCTGCCCCATCGCTGCCATCGCCGTCCTCAACTCCGCCACCGCCGCCAGCAGCGCGGACGTATCGTCCACCACCAGCCCATCAACGATGGCGGGAATACGCGCACGCAGCGCAGGGAAGTTCAGCAGCGAGCCCAACAGCCGGCGCAGATCTCCACCCGGCACCGCGTCCTTCCACGACGCCGTCGGCGCAGCGGCCAGCACACGCTGATAGACCGCCACCTTCTGCTCGCCCAGCACCGCACGCCCCACTGCATCCACCAGCGCCGTGCGCCGGCTCAGATCCCACTGCTCGGTGGTCTCCAGCGGCACCAGCCCATCCAGGATCAAACCGTCCAGCGACATCGGCGCCACCTGCAGCGCACGCAAGGCCAGCTGCGTGCCATACGACACCCCGTACAGATAGGTCGGCCCGCTGCCGCGATAGCGCGACATCAGCAGCGCAAGATCCTGCGCCGACTCGGTCACCGAGAACGCCTGCGTGCGCGCCGCATCCGCATACATCGCACCAATGCAGCCACCCCACTCGTCCCCGGCCAGCGCAACACCATCGGCGCTGTCCGCCGCCTCCTGCACCGGGCAGATGCGCTCCGACCGGCCCACGCCACGGTGGTCCGGAATCACCAGGTCATAACCGGGAAACGCACGCCGGAAGGTCGCAACCACCGGATACAAGGACGCCCCGGACTCACCAGGCCCACCGGCCAACAACCAGACATCCCCACGCCGCTCCACCGTCTCGGCAGGAAACCAGCGCACGAACAGCTTCAGCGAACCATCGGCCGGCGACGCATGCCGCAGCGGAACATGGGTGGTGACACAAAGGCTGCCTTTCAGCTCAGGAGACGAATCCGCATCGGCGCAGGCCACCGGCGCCTCGAAAGCCAGCTCCGCACGCGCGGGAAGGGCTGCAAATAGTGCAGCCGCAAGAACAACAGATCGAAACATCGACTTTCATCCCCTGATGAGCAGGCGACAGAATGCCAGTGTGTTGGGGTGGCGGGAATGTCCATCGGTAATGGGCTGCGGAACGATGAGAGAAATAACTTGCCGCAAGTTGGCGCCTCGCTCTTACGAGCTCCGGGCAGAATACCGAAGCGGAATTCTTCAATCCCACTGCCATCCCTCGGATTCCCGCTCAACAAGGCCAAAGATTCCTTGGTCCAAGCGATAATCCACGCCAGAGACAACCCATCGAATCAGCCGGAGAGCAACATGCGGTTTGTTTACCTACTTCTCTGCATAGCAGGCACCGCCCTGCCCCTCGCCCAGTTTCTGCCGTGGCTTTCCGCCAACGGCCTCAATGTGCCACTCCTGCTGCAGCAGGCGACTTCCAGCAACATCGCCGCATTCGCTTGGGCAGATGTGCTTATCTCTGGGCTCGCGACCATTACGCTCATTTGCGTCGAGGGGCGACGACTGGGGATGCACCATCTATGGATACCGCTGTCCAGCATCGCGATTGGTCCGTCCTTGGCACTACCTTTTTTCCTTTATCTCAGGGAACGGCATTTCGCAAAAATGAAGAAAGAGACCTCATAGAGCGTGCGGGCCAGAAATAAGGGCGGCAACCACCAGTCCAACTCACAGAACCGCTCGATTGGACTACAAATGTTCTCGAAAACACCCGGCTGGCGTCGAATTCCAAAGGCAAGACAGGGAACATGCAGAAACGTAAGAGAACCTTGTAGCAACGCACTCAGACCACCGCCTCCTTCCGACCCGAAACGGCCGCTTGAGAATCCCTACTGAGGCGTGCCCTATTCACTACCGTGGTGAAGCCAGTTACATTGTGATCTCGTTATGCCATCTGAAGGCAGATGGGTGGACGATATGGAATGGAGGCTGCTTGTCGATCATCACCCCTGCCGATCTCGAATCTGCTCTGACGGGAAACCCGGAAGCACTTGAGGTTCACCTGACGCTTGTAGAGCGTGACGTACCTATTGATGGGCATTTGGTCAAGATTCACTGCCACTGCCTATCAGTGGATGGAAATGGCCGCGTTCAAACTCATCGAGTGGCAGAGTTCATGCGAAACGCCGTGGTGGATTATGCAATCCCGCGCTCGAAGCTCGCCGACGCAAAAGCGCGAGACAACAGATTCAACAGCACCGAGGCCGTCGCTGAACTAGTCGAGCGGGCCAAGCGCTCGTTTACTGATTTGGCGACCACCGGGGAGGGCGGAGAGATGCTGCTATTCCTGCTGGCGGAGCGCTTTCTCAAGCTGCCACAGATTCTTTGCAAGATGGATCTAAAGACGGACACACGTATGCACTATCATGGCGCGGATGGGGTGTACGCGGGAGTGACAGCGGAGGGCAATTTAAAGCTCTACTGGGGTGAATCAAAGATTTACGCGGATGCGAGCGCTGCGATTCGCGACTGTCTTAATTCCCTCTCCCCCTTTCTGATCGAGCCTGAACACGAGGAAGCTGGGCGGGAACGCGATCTGATGCTCCTTAGCGATAACGCCGACCTTAGCAATCCGGCACTCACCGATGCACTCAAAAAGTACTTTGACAAGTCATCCGTCATGTCTAAGCGAGTTCAATATTGCGGCGTGGCCCTTGTCGGCTTCGATGCACCGTTCTACCCAAAAGACGGGGCGAAGGCGGTTACTGAGGAGATCGTCGAGGCCTCCCGCAAAGCACTTAGCGGTTGGATCAATCGTATTGGCGAACTGGAGTTCCCAGGATTTAGTGGACACCTGACCGAGGGTGGCGATGCGCTGCCTCGAACTCGTCAGGACTGACCCCGCCTAGATGGCTGTGGCGGCGTGTTGGATTGTA
>NZ_JBRRDW010000028.1:0-65200 GCF_056759895.1 Stenotrophomonas sp. STEN038 | reverse complement strand
CCGGTGCGATAACGTCACACCACATCATCCTTTACTTGACCGTTCCCGCCCGCGGGTGGCCGCCGCACCCCGCACCCCCCGCGGGCTGCCCTCGCCCGCCCACTACACAAATCAGCCCACCCGTCGTCGTGACAACCAGGCGGAGATGCCCAGCATCATCAACGGCGGCAAGGCATAGGCGATGCGGTAGTCAAACTTCAGTGCGCCGGCCATGCGCCCGAAGAACATCTGCAACAGCAGGAAGCCCAATGCGAACAGCATGCCCAGGAACAGGCGCTTGCCCATGCCACCGCTGCGCAGCGAACCAAACGCGAACGGCACCGCGGCCAGGCACAGCGCCAACACGTTCAAGGGGTAGAACCAGCGCCCCCAATAGGTGTCTTCGTACTCGCGCGCGTCCAGGCCATTGCGCTTGCGGTAGTCGATGCTGGTCTTGAGCTCGCCGACACCGAGGTTGCGCGGCTTGGCCAAGCCGGAAGCCAGCGCAGACGCATCCAACTGCGAGGCCCACTTTTCGCTGGGCAGCTCCTCACGCGCGGCCGAGCGTTCGCCGAAGGTATCGCGGCGCACGCTTTCCAACACCCAACCCTGACTGTCGTGGCGTGCGATCTTGGCGTAGGTCAGGCTCAGCAAGCGCCCGTCTTCACTCAACTGATACAGGCGCACGTCATGCAGCAGCAAGGTCGACTGACCGTCGGCGCTGAGCTGCTCTTCGCCGGTCAGCGCGTTGAGGAAGGTGTCGCCTTCACGCGCCCATAGGCCCGAATAGCGGGCGGTGGCCATATCGGTGTTGAAACGCGCACTGGCCTTCAAGGCATCGGCGCGGCTCTGCGCCCAGGGCGAGAGGGTTTCGCCATTGACCACCATCAATGCGGTCAGCAGCGACAGCGCAATCGCCACCGACACCGCAATCCGTCGCCGCGACAGGCCAATCGCCCGCAGTGCGGTCAATTCGGAAGTCGCCGCCAGCTGGCCCAGGCCCATCAGTGCGCCAATCACCGCAGCCATCGGAAACAGCGTGTAGGCACGACGCGGCAAGGTGTACGCCACCCAGGCCAAGGCATGGCCGAAGCTGTAATGGCCCTGGCCGATTTTCCCGGCCTCGCCGGACAAGGCCATGATCGCGTCCAGGCCCAACAGCACCATCCACACCACCAGCACCGTGAGCAGCACGGTACGGCCTACATAGACGTCATGAATCCGCGGCAGCAACCTCATGCCTTTGCTCCCGCACGGCGGCGACTCAAACGCCCATCACGGAAGTACAGCCACAGCGCCAGCAGCAACAACGGCAAGGTCAACCACCACATGCCGGCATCCACCGGCAGCTTGCCCGCAGCCAGCCACTGGCGGCCGAGAATGCTCAGGCTCACGCCAACCGTATAGGCCAGGAACGCGACCATGATGCGGCCGTAACGCTGCTGGCGCGGTGCGCTGCGGGCCAGCGGCAAGGTCAGCAGGGCGAACGCCAGCGCCAGCAACGGCGGGGTGATGCGCCAGTGCAGCTGGGCCTTGGCCTCCGGCCGGTCATCGCCAAGCAACTGGCGGGTGGTCAGCATTTCCGGATCATTCTCGTCGCGCACTTCCTCGCGGTCCGGCAGGGCCACTTCGTTGCGCGCATAGCGCATCAGCCGGTAGCCCAGGGTCCCGCTCTCCGGGCCTTCGACCCGATAGCCGTCCTCCAGGCGCAGATAGCGCTGACGCTCGCCTTCGAAAAACATCGCGCCGCTGTTTGCCGATACCACGTCGATACGTCCTTCCTTCTGACGCTGCATGAACACCTTGCCCATCTTGGTGCCGTCGCCCGTCATTGACGACAGGTAAACAATGCCGCCTCCGGACAACGGGGTGAACTGGCCCGGCTCCAGCCCGGCCACGACCATGCTGCGACTGGCTTCCTGCAACATCCGCTCGGCGTTGCGGTCGGCCCAGGGCCCCAACCACAGCGAGCAACCCGCAACCAGCGCGACCACCGGCACCGTCAACAGCAGGATCGGCTTGAGCAGGCGCTTGGGGCCGACGCCAACGCCGGTCAGCACCGCCATTTCTGAATCGCGGTACAGCCGCGCGATCGAGAGGGCCAGCCCCAGCATGAGCGCCAGGGGCAGGATGATGGGCAGGTAAACGATGAACTGCAGGCCTAGCTGGGACAGCATCAGGCCGGCCGGGATGCGGCCATCGGCGATACGGCCGAGGATGTCGACCAGCACACCGCCCATGCTGACTACCAGAAGTACGGTCAAAGTGGCCAGAAAACTCTGGAGGAAGTCACTCAGAAGGTAGCGGTCAAGCTTCGCCATAGGGTCGGTGGTTTAAACTCTCGGTTTAGTCCGCAGAACGCCCGGCCTCGATGGCCTTGCGTATACAGCCTGCGATTGTACGGATTTGGCAACGGAATCTGATCAATGTCTCTGGAATTCACCCTGAACCACGCCGCCCCGGTCTCCGCCGAGGTGGATTGCGTCATTGTTGGCGCCTTCTCTGACAAGTCGCTGACCCCGGCCGCACAGGCCCTGGACGCGGCGTCCGGTGGTCGTCTGGCCGCCCTGATCGAGCGCGGCGATGTTGGCGGCAAGACCGGCAACACCACCTTGCTGCACGATCTGGCCGGCGTCAGCGCCGCCCGTGTGCTGGTGGTTGGCCTGGGCGACCCGGCCAAATTCGGCGTGGTGCAGTATCTGAAGGCCGCTGGCGACGCCGCCCGCGCCCTGAAGAGCGGCAACACCCGCAGCGCGCTGTTCACCCTGAACGAATTGGAAGTGGGCGGCCGTGACGCCGCCTGGAACGTCCGTCAGGCCGTGATCACCGCCAACCACGCCAGCTACCGCTATACCGCCACCCTGGGCAAGAAGAAGCCGGAAGCGCCGGGCCTGGAGTCGCTGGCCATCGCCAGCAACGACGAAACCGCACTGCTGCAGGGCCAGGCCATTGCCGCCGGCGTGGAATACGCCCGCGAACTCGGCAACCTGCCGCCGAACTACTGCACCCCGGCCTACCTGGCTGAATCCTCGGTCAAGTTCGCCGCCGAGCACGACGGTGCCGACGCCGAGATCCTCGACGAAGCGCAGATGGAAGCGCTGGGCATGGGCTCGCTGCTGGCCGTGGCCCGTGGCTCGGCCAACCGCCCGAAGCTGGTGGTGCTGAAGTGGAGCAACGGCGGCGACGCCAAGCCCTACGTGCTGGTCGGCAAGGGCATCACCTTCGACACCGGCGGCGTCAACCTGAAGACCCAGGGTGGCATCGAGGAAATGAAGTACGACATGTGCGGTGGCGCCAACGTCATCGGCACCTTCGTCGCCACGGTCAAGGCCAAGCTGCCGTTGAACCTGGTGGTGGTCGTGCCGGCAGTGGAAAACGCCATCGACGGCAACGCCTACCGCCCATCCGACGTGATCACCTCGATGTCGGGCAAGACCATCGAAGTGGGCAACACCGACGCCGAAGGCCGCCTGATCCTGTGTGACGCGCTGACCTATGCGCAGCGCTTCGAGCCGGCTGCACTGATCGACGTAGCAACCCTCACCGGCGCCTGCATGGTGGCCCTGGGCCACCAGACCGCCGGCCTGATGAGCAAGCACGACGACCTGGCCAACGAACTGACCGCCGCTGGCGAAAACGTGTTCGACCGCGCCTGGCGCCTGCCGTTGTGGGACGAGTACCAGGGCATGCTGGATTCCAGCTTCGCCGACGTCTACAACATCGGCGGCCGTTGGGCCGGCGCCATCACCGCTGGCTGCTTCCTGTCGCGCTTCACCGAAGGCCAGCGCTGGGCGCACCTGGATATCGCCGGCGTGGCCAGCGATGAAGGCAAGCGCGGCATGGCCACCGGTCGCCCGGTCGGCCTGCTGACCCAGTGGCTGCTGGATCGCGTGGCCTAAGCAAGTTCTGGACAAAACCGGGGTTGGAAACCGGGGTCAGAGTAGGGGTTTGACCCGGCCAGCCCCGACTCTTACCCCGGTTTTACAACCCTGTACCCCAACTTCCCGTGACCTGATGCGTGCCGACTTCTACCTGATTGCCAAGCCGCGCTTTCTCACCGAGCCACTGAAGCTGGTGTGCGAACTGGCGCGCAAGGCCAACGATGGCGGCCTGTACACGCTGGTACTGGCCCGCGACCAGGCCCAGGCCGAGGAGTTGGACGAACTGCTGTGGTCGTTCGACCCCGACGCCTATATCCCGCACCAGATCATCGGTGAGGATGTGGACGAGGAAGAGTCCATCGTGCTGATCGCCACGCCTGGCGCCGAAGCACCAGAACGTCCGCTGGTGATCAACCTGCGCGACGAGCCCTACCTGGGTGCCTGCGACCGCGTGCTGGAAGTAGTACCGGCCGACCCGGCCGCACGTGAACCGCTGCGTGAGCGTTGGCGTCAGTACAAGGCCGCCAACTACACGCTCAACAAATACGACATGTAAGGGACTACACGCATGCGCCTGCTGATTGCCATCCTGCTGCCGTGGCTGGCCTTTTTCACCATTGGCCGTCCGATTTCCGGCATTGTCTGTCTCATCCTGCAAATTACCTTGATCGGCTGGGTGCCCGCCGCCATCTGGGCTGCATACGCGGTCAGCCAGTACCACACCGACCAGAAGATCAAGCGCGCATTGGCGCGCTGATCCCTCCCCTCGCTCTTTCCGGTTTCCCCGCATGACCCAACTCGCCTCCAGCTACGACCCGAAAACCTTTGAAACCGCGCTCTACGAGTCGTGGGAAAAAGCCGGCCTGTTCAAGCCGTCCGGTAAGGGCGAGCCCTACACCATCCTGCTGCCGCCGCCGAATGTCACCGGCACCCTGCACATGGGCCACGCCTTCCAGCAGACGCTGATGGATGCGCTGATCCGTTACCACCGCATGCGTGGCTACGACACGCTGTGGCAGGTGGGTACCGACCATGCCGGCATCGCCACCGAAATGGTGGTCAGCCGCAACCTGGCGCTGGAAGGCAAGGGTGAAACCCGCGACTCGCTGGGCCGCGATGGCTTCATCGACAAGGTGTGGGAGTGGAAGGCGCATTCGGGCAACGTGATCGAGGGCCAGATGCGCCGCCTCGGCACCTCGGCCGACTGGTCGCGCAGCACCTTCACCATGGATCCGGGCCCGAGCGAGGCGGTGATCGAGTCCTTCCTCCGTTGGCACGAGCAGGGCCTGATCTACCGTGGCCAGCGCCTGGTCAACTGGGATCCGGTACTGAAGACCGCCATTTCCGATCTGGAAGTGGAGAGCGTGGAAGAAGACGGCTTCATGTGGTCGATCGCCTATGCGCTCAACGACGGTGCCAGCTATGAGCACGTCGAAGTGGACGCCGACGGCAACGAGACCCTGCGCGAAACCCGCAACTATCTGGTCGTGGCCACCACCCGTCCGGAAACCCTGCTGGGCGACACCGCGGTGATGGTGCACCCGGAAGACAGCCGCTACGCGCACCTGATCGGCAAGAGCGTGACCCTGCCACTGACCGGCCGCAGCGTGCCGGTGATCGGCGACGACTACGTCGACAAGGCGTTCGGCACCGGCGTGGTCAAGGTGACCCCGGCGCACGACTTCAACGATTACCAGGTCGGCGTGCGTCACAGCCTGCCGATGATCAACCTGTTCACCACCACCGCCACGCTCAACGAGAACGCCCCGCAGCAGTACCAGGGGCTGGACCGCTACGCAGCGCGCAAGGTGATCCTGGCCGAACTGGAAGACCTGGGCATCCTGGTCGAGACCAAGGCGCACAAGCTGCAGGTGCCGCGTGGCGACCGTACCGGCCAGGTGATCGAGCCCTACCTCACCGACCAGTGGTTCGTGAAAATGGACGGGCTGGCCAAGCGCGGCCTCGAACTGGTCGAGAACGGCAGCATCAAGTTTGTGCCGGGCAACTGGATCAACACCTATCGCCATTGGATGGAGAACATCCAGGATTGGTGCATCAGCCGCCAGCTGTGGTGGGGCCACCGCATTCCGGCGTGGTTCGACGAAGCCGGCAACTGCTACGTCGGCCGCAACGAAGCCGATGCCCGCACCAAGGCCGGGCTGGGCGACGACGTGGTGCTGACCCAGGACAGCGACGTGCTGGAGACCTGGTTCTCCTCGCAGCTGTGGCCGTTCTCCACCCTGGGCTGGCCGAACGAAGCGGCGATGGCCGAGCGCGGCTTTGAGCGCTACCTGCCGTCGAACGTGCTGATCACCGGCTTCGACATCATCTTCTTCTGGGTGGCCCGCATGATCATGGCCACCGACAGCTTCACCGGCCAGATCCCGTTCAAGGACGTCTATATCACCGGCCTGATCCGCGACGGCCAGGGCCAGAAGATGTCCAAGTCCAAGGGCAATGTGCTCGATCCGCTGGACATCATCGACGGTATCAGCATCGACGACCTGGTTGCCAAGCGCACCCACGGTCTGATGCAGCCAAAGATGGCCGAGAAGATCGAGAAGGCCACGCGCAAGGAATTCCCGGACGGCATCATCGCCCACGGTGCCGACGCGCTGCGCTTCACCATCGCCGCGCTGGCCACCCACGGCCGTGACATCAAGTTCGACATGAGCCGCGCCGAGGGCTACAAGAACTTCTGCAACAAGCTGTGGAACGCCAGCCGCTTCACCCTGATGAACACCGAGGGCGCGAGCTTCACCGGCGTACCGATGCCGCGCACCGATGCCGAGCGCTGGATCCTTGCACGCCTGGCCAAGGTTTCGGCCGAAGCACAGCAGCACTACGCCGACTACCGCTTCGACCTGTTGTCGCAGGCGCTGTACGAGTTTGTCTGGAACGAATTCTGCGATTGGTTCCTGGAACTGACCAAGCCGGCCTTGAACGGTGACAACGCCGAGGATGCGGCCAGCACGCGTCATACGCTGCTGTACGTGTTGGAAGCGGTACTGCGCCTGCTGCATCCGCTGACCCCGTTCGTCACCGAGCAACTGTGGCAGCAGGTGGCACCGCGTCTTGGCATCAACGCCGAGTCACTGTCGTTGCAGGCCTACCCAACCGCGGAAGAGTTTGCCGGCGATTACGCGCAGGCCGAAGTCGACGTGGAATGGTTCAAGACCATGGTCAGTGCCCTGCGCCGCGTGCGCAGCGAATTGAACGTGCCGCCGTCCAAGCAGGTGCGTCTGCTGCTGCAGGGCGGACAAGCTGCTGACCGCAGCCGCCTCGACCGCTTCGCCTCGCAGCTGCGTTTCCTGCTGAAGCTCGAAAGCATCGATTGGTTGGCTGCTGATGCACAGACGCCGCCGGCTGCGGCCGCCATTGTTGGCGAGCTGAAGCTGCTGGTGCCGCTGGAAGGCCTGGTCGACCTGGACGCCGAGCGTGCGCGCCTGGACAAGGAAATCGCCCGCGTTTCTTCGGAAAAGGAGAAGAGCGAGGTCAAACTGTCCAAGTTCACCGACAAGGTGCCGGCGGCGGTGGTCGAGCAGGAGCGCGTGCGCCTGGTCGATTGGAACAGCCAGTTGGCCGGCCTGCAGGAACAGCGCGCGAAGCTGTAAGGCTTGTTGGTTGCTGCTGTGGAAAACGCCGCCTTCGGGCGGCGTTTTCTTTTGTGCGTTGAGAATCAAAGAGCAGCGAGCGAAGAGCCCCCTCATCCGCCCTGCCGGGCAACTTCTCCCGCGCGCGGGAGAAGGGAGTGCAATGCGCCATGCACTTCTGCGGGATCGCTGTGCAAGCTGCTTCCTGTGCTTGAGCTTGATCGTACGCCCAGTTCACGACGCTGCAAGAATCACTGCAGTCCCTTCTCCCGCGGGCGGGAGAAGTTGCCCAGCAGGGCGGATGAGTGGCTTTTGGCTTTTGGCTTTTGGCTTTTGGCTTTTGGCTTTTGGCTTTTGGCCTTGGACTTTACCTCCCCGCAGCACCAATACCTCCCAAACCCAGCTACCCTCCCCCAGCACCCCAACAACAGAACCCAATGTCCCTCGGCATTTTCTGCGCGGTCCTGTTCGCCGCCCTGCTCCACGCCAGCTGGAATGCCATCGTCAAACTCGGCGGCGACAAGCTGCTGACCACGATTCTGGTCACCGGTTGGGCTGCAGTTCTGTCCGCCATCGCCCTGCCCTGGCTGCCAGCCCCCGCCGCAGCCAGCCTGCCCTGGCTCGCCGCATCAGCCATGCTGCAGACCGGCTACTACGTCTTGGTCGCCCGCGCCTATCACAGCGCCGACATGAGCCTGTCCTACCCGCTGATGCGCGGCTGCGCGCCGTTGCTGGTCGCCATCGCCGGCACCTGGCTGTTCAACGAACACCTGTCCGCCAACGCATGGAGCGGTATCGCTCTGATCAGCGCCGGCATCCTGTGCATGGCCGGCAGCAGCACCGCCCGCAACACCCGCCTGCCGCTGTGCATCGCCGTGGTCATCGCCACTTACACCCTCGTCGATGCACAGGGCGCGCGCCTGTCCGGCAACGCCTTGAGTTACACGCTGTGGCTGTTCCTGCTGTCCGGCCTGCCGTTGCCGATCTGGGCGCTGTTCGCCCGTCGCCAGCAGCTGGGCAGCTATCTACGCGGCAACTGGCAGCGCGGACTGGTCGGCGGTATCGGCACCACGGCGTCGTATGCAATCGCGCTATGGGCGATGACCATCGCGCCGGTCGCGGTGATCGCCGCGCTGCGCGAAACCTCGATCCTGTTCGCCCTACTGATCTCGGCGCTGTTGTTGAAAGAGCACATCAGCCGCAAACGCCTGCTCGCCGCAGCACTGATCATCACTGGTGTCGTGCTGTTGCGGTTGACGTAAACCAGACGAAACTCAGAGCGGCGGCATCACGCTGATGTCGTCGTCCACCAGCTCCATCGCCATCACCAGCGCATCTTCGCGCCCGTTCGCGGTCGGGTAGTAACGCGGACGGCGACCGATCTCGTTGAAGCCTTCGCTGTGGTACAGCGCGATGGCCGAGGTATTGGATGGCCTCACTTCCAGGAACACGCGCAACGCACCACGCTGCCGAGCAACCCGCACCAACTCGCGCAGCAGACGCCGGCCGTGACCACGCGACTGACACAGCGGGTCAACACAGACATTGAGTACGTGCGCTTCATCGACGGCAATGCTGAGCACGGCGTAGCCGACGATCCCGTCATCCTGCAGCAACACCCGGCACGGGTAGTCGGCACGCAGGCAATCCTGGAAGATGCCGCGCGTCCATGGGAATGGATAGGCGCGCAACTCCACTTCCATCACCGCATCCAGATCCCCTTCATGCATGGGACGCAGGACCGACCCCAGCGCGGTCATTGCCGTGCTTTCCGCCGCAGACTGCGCAGCTGCGGCCACAGGGCACGCTTGGCGGCCGGATCGGCACGCAGCTCGGCCAAGGGCCAGCTGTCCATCAGCGCCCGTGTTTCCGGCTCATTGGGATTGCAGCCGGAAGCACGCAACAAGGCGATCTGCAGGCGGTCGGGCATCCCCAGGCCGCCGCTGCGACGAACACCACCCGCTGTAGCGGCAGCAAATACCGGCGCCGGTGCGGTGCTCGGTGCCTGCGGGGCCTTTGCGGCCACGTCACGCGGTGGGGCAACAGCAACCGGCTTGTTCACTGCAGGTTGCGGCTGCGCTGCCAACTCCACCGCTACCGTAGCGGTGTCAAAGGCTGGCGCAGCCACGGCTGGCGGCGCATCCAGCGCGCCGCCTTCCAGATAAACGGTGTAGCCCATCGCCTGCAGCCATGCCTGCTGCTCGGCGGTCCACACCGGTTCGGGCGAGAAGCCGATCACTGCACCTTGCCGGCCGGCTGCCGCCAGCGTTGCAGCGCCCACATCACCGGGCCGGACAGTGCATAGATCACGCCAACCGCCAACAAGGTGCGCGCCGGGTCCAGTACCACGATGGAAATGATGATCGGCACCAGCGCCAGCACCACGAACGGTACGCGTTCCGAGCGCGGGCCCTTCTCGCTGCCACCCTTGAAGCTCCAGAAGCGGATCCGGCTGACCATCAACAGGCCGGACACGATGGTCACGCCCAAGGCCACATAGCGCAGTTCCTCACCGCTCCAGCCCAGCTCGCCATCGGCGAAGGCCCAGACGAAGGACATCATCAAACCGGCCGCAGCCGGGCTGGCCAGGCCGACAAACCAGCGTTTGTCGACCGTGCCCACCTGGGTATTGAAGCGGGCAAGGCGCAGCGCCGCGCAGGCCGCATACAGGAAAGCCGCCGACCAGCCAACGCGGCCCAGCACGTCGCCATCGAATTTCAGAGAGGACAAGGCCCAGTGGTACATCACCAGTGCCGGCGCCATGCCGAAACTGACCAGATCAGCCAGGGAGTCGTATTGCACGCCGAACTCGCTGCTGGTGCCGGTCAAACGCGCAACCCGGCCGTCCAGCCCGTCCATCACTGCCGCCACGAACACGGCGACGCTGGCGTGGACGAACTGCCCGTTGGAGGCGGCAATGATCGCGTAGAACCCGGCAAACAGCCCGGCGGTGGTAAACAGGTTCGGGAGCAGGTAGATGCTGCGCGAACGCGGTGGTGGTCTCAATTCGTCCATACCGGAGAGTTTAATCGACTTGCCAGCCGCGTCACCGGGTGCTGCAATCGCTGCCTGCCCTGTTCCGGTGTCTGGAGTTGCCATGCTCACCCTGCCACGCCTCTGCTGCCTGCTCCTGCTCAGCACCGCTGCCAATGCCAGCGCCGCCAATCTCTACAAGTGGAAGGACGCCAATGGCGTTACCCAGTACTCGGAGCGGCCACCGGCCGGCAAGCAGTTCGAAACCCGTCGCATCACCGCCAGCGGAGCTTCTGTCGCCGAACCAGAGGCTGCGGCCGACGCCGGCGAATCCGAGCAGTGCCTGGGCGCACGCAGGAATCTGGAATTGCTGAACGGCAATGGCCCGGTCAGCCAGGGCGTTGGTGCCGATGGCAAACCGGGCGCTCCGCTGGATGACGCCCAGCGCGCGGCGCAGAAGCAGCTCGCCGAGGCCGCCGCTGCGGTCTATTGCAAGCCTGCACCGAAGAAGTAAGCCCTCAGGGCTGCTGGGTTGTGCGCTTGCGTGGGCTATGGGAGCGGCGCAAGCCGCGAAGCCGGAAACCCCCTGATTGCCGCAAAAACGCCGACAACTGCTGGTCCTCGGGCTTCGCGGCTTGCGCCGCTCCCACACAGCTCCCCCAGCGTTGATGGCGCGCTCGGAAGGTCCTCGCCGAGCATGGCCCGGCACTACACCTAGGCCACTCCAGGATCGCCCTACCCCATTCGTGGCCGTGCGCACTGGGCTGCAAGGCTGGCAAAATAGGGGATCGTCCGTTTTGCGAAGCCCCCTGCCATGCGTCTTTCCCGCTTCCACCTGCACACCACCAAGGAAACCCCCGCCGACGCCGAGCTGATCAGCCACCGGCTGATGCTGCGCGCGGGCATGATCCGCAAGCTGGCATCGGGCCTGTACACCTGGTCGCCGCTGGGCCTGCGGGTTTTGCGCAAGGTGGAAGCCATCGTCCGCGAGGAAATGAACCGTGCCGGCGCGGTGGAACTGCAGCTGCCGACCATCCAGCCCAAGGAACTGTGGGAAGAAACCGGTCGCTGGGAGAAGTTCGGTGGCCAGTTGCTGAAGATCAAGGACCGCAAGGAGCAGGAGTACTGCTACAGCCCCACCGCCGAGGAAGCCATTACCGACTTCGCACGCCAGGAACTGTCCAGTTACAAGCAGCTGCCGGTCAATTTCTACCAGGTGCAGACCAAGTTCCGTGACGAAATCCGTCCGCGCTTCGGCGTCATGCGCGCGCGCGAATTTCTGATGAAGGATGCCTATTCCTTCCATCTGGACGACGCCAGCCTGGTCGCAGAATACGAAAACATGAAGGCCGCCTACACCCGTATCTTCACCCGTCTGGGCTTGGAGTTCCGCGCGGTGCAGGCTGATTCCGGCGCAATTGGCGGCGATGCCTCACAGGAATTCCACGTCATCGCCGATTCCGGTGAAGACGCACTGGTGTTCTCCACCGGCTCGGATTACGCCGCCAATGTGGAGGCCGCCATTGCCGCCGACCCGGCAGCGCGCGCCGCCGCCAGCGAAGAACTGCGCAGGATCGACACCCCCTCCCAGAAGACCTGCGAAGACGTGGCCGCGCTGATGGGCATCGCCCTGCTGCGTACGGTCAAATCGATTGCGGTAATGACCACCGAGAATGAATTCGTGCTGGCGCTGGTCCGTGGCGACCACGAAGTCAACGAAATCAAACTGGCCAAGGTTGCTGGCCTCAATGATTACCGCATGGCCAGCGAGGCCGAGATTGCCGATTATCTCGGCAGCGAGCCGGGTTTCCTCGGCCCCTTGAACCCGCGCAAGGCGATCCGCGTGGTCGCTGACCGCGAAGTAGCGGCAATGGCCGATTTCGTGGTCGGTGCCAATGAGAAAGGTCTGCATATTGCCGGCGTCAACTGGGGCCGCGACCTGGCCGAGCCGGAGGTGGCCGATATCCGCAACGTCGTGGCCGGCGACCGGGCCCAGGACGGCGGCGAATTGAAGATTACCCGTGGTATCGAAGTTGGCCACGTATTCCAGTTGGGTCGCCAGTATGCGCAGGCACTGAAAGCCACCGTGCTGGACCAGAACGGCAAGGCGGCGGTGATGGCGATGGGTTGCTATGGCATTGGCGTATCGCGCATTGTCGCTGCCGCCATCGAGCAGAACCACGACGACGCAGGCATTATCTGGCCGGTCAGCATGGCCCCGTGGCAGGCGGTGGTGTGCATGATCAATCCGAAGCAGGACTCGACGGTTACTGCAGCAGCCGAGGCACTGCTGGCCGAACTGCAGGCCGCCGGCGTGGATGCCGCACTGGATGACCGCGGCCTGCGTCCGGGCCAGATGTTTGCCGATATGGAACTGATCGGCATTCCGCACCGCATCGTGGTGTCCGAGCGTGGCTTGGCTGCAGGCACGGTTGAATACCGCGCACGCAGCGCCAGCGAAGCGGAAAATCTGGATCAGGCCACGGTGATCAGCAAGATCATCGGCTGAGCCTAATCACTGGGGAAACTGCTTATAGCGCCGGGACATAGTCCCGGCGTTTTCATTTGCAGATAACATCGAGAACGCTATTAATCTGTCATTACCGTAACCAGCCCGGTATGCTCTGCTGCGCTGCCACGGAATGGCATACACCCCCAACCCCATTATCCGGAGTAGTTATTCGATGAGTATCGATCTGTCCCAGCTGTCGGCCAAAGAACTGGCCGTTCTGATCCGCGACGCCCAGAAGCGCAAGACCGTTGTCGCCAAGCGCCAGCCGATTGCCAAGGCCCGCGCCCTGGTTGCCGCCGCCGCCAAGAAGGCTGGTTATACGGTCGAAGAATTGTTCGGCACCGGCGCTGCCGTTGCAGTGAAGGCCCCGCGTGGCGCCAAGGCCAGCAAGGGCGCCGCCAAGACCGGCCGCAAGCTGCCCAAGGTTGAGCCGAAGTACCGCAACCCGGCCAATGCCGCTGAGACCTGGACTGGCCGTGGCAAGCAGCCGCGTTGGCTGGCAGAGCACACCAAGGCAGGTCGCAAGGTTGAAGATTTCCTGATCCAGAAGTAATCAATCTGGAATGGGCATTACAAAACGCCGGCAGTTTGCCGGCGTTTTCTTATTGCATTCCTGTATTCGCAGTAATTACAAATTGTTTATTGTCGGCATTCGCTGGCCATGCCAACAACAAAGTCTCCCGGACAAGCGCAGCGCATGCGGGGGAACTCGGTTCGATTGAGCTAGCGAACCATCCGCGAACGGCTCCGGGTGTGCTGCGTTTCCCCGGCTACACAGGCTGAAGCAGCCTGCGCCACTGCAACTGGCAGCGCCACTCGAATAAGCTCGGCAGCGCCTGCAGCAATTACAGATTCTTGCGCGCCGGCACCAGCAGATTACCGAACAACAGACCTGCCACCAGCGCCATCACCACATTGACCACGGTCAGCAGCGCCGATTCGCCGGCACTCACATTCTGCTGCTGGATCAGGCTCAATACACCGCGCAGGCTGGTACTACCGGGCACCAGCATGATGATGCCGGGCAGGCGGATGATCGCCCCCGGGCGCTGGACGATGCGTCCAAACAGATTGCCAGCGGCAGTCACCGTCATCGCCGCCAGAAAGATACCGGCCGGCGCGCCCCACTGCTGCCCGCCATAGCGGGAAATCGCATAACCGGCGACCGAGGCGGCCATTACCCAGAGGTAATCGCGCCTGCTGGCGCGGAACAGCATGGCAAAGGCAAACGAGGCCACCAGCACCGAGCCCCATTCCACCCAGTTGGACTGCGGCCGCGAGGCACGGATGATCGGTTCCAGACCGATGGAATTGGCGATGGTCACCGCGATCATCGCGCCTACCGTGAGTTTCATGATGGTGGTCAGCGCACCGGCGAAGCGCGCCGTACCCGATACCCAATGCCCGCTGGCCAGCTCATTGACCGAGTTGGTCAGCGCCATGCCCGGCAACAGCACCACCAGCGAAGCGATGATGGTGGAGTTCATGTTCAGCGGCCCGATGAAACTGGCCACCAGCACCGCCACGAAACCCGCCAGCAAGGCTGCCAATGCTTCGCCGGCCTCACGGGTGGCGACGCGGCGGTCGGTATAGAACAGCATCAAGCCGATCAGCAGACCGGTAATGCCAGCGGTGGCGATATCCAGCCACGGCAGCCGCCACAAACCGGCCACGCCGGCCGAGCCCAGGGTGAACGACGCCAGCAGCTGTATCTTGCTGCGCAGCCCGCCATCCTTGTCGAGCTGGCGCAGTGCGGTATGCCCCTGCGCGATCGACATCTGCCCGGCGGAGACCGCATCGGCAATCTGGTCGGCCATCGCCAGTTTGTGAAGATTGGTATCGCCAGGGCCCAGACGGATCACGCGGGTGATATCACTGGAACCAATCGCCCGGGTCGGGTCGCTGAAACTCAGAATCAAGCCGGTCGGGTTCGACCACGGCTCGCAGTCCAGATCCAGTTGCTGCGCCAACGCCACCACCGCCGCCTCCAGTCGCTGGGCGGTTGTGCCATAACTGTGCAGACGCCCGGCCATCTCCGAAACGAAGGCCACACGTTGCGCGTAGGTAGCGCGATTGGAAGCGGTGGCCGGGGCAGCGGCAAGGGTTTCGGCAGACATGACCGCTAGTATCACCTGAAGCGGATGAAATACTCATCTGGCTTGAAGCGCGGACAGGTTATTCTCCGTAACCAATGGTCACCATGAAACACATTCCCCCGCCCGATTGCGTTCTGCCCCCCGATGCGGACGGCCTACTCAGGCTTTCCGGCAATTGGACCTTGGCGACCGCACTGCGCTCAAGCGAGGTATTGCATGCCCAGACCGGGACCGTAACCGGTATCGATGCGCGCGCCATCGACCGGCTGGATTCAGCCGGCGTACTGCTGTTGCTGCGCTACGCGCACAAGCTGGGGCTGCAGGACGATGCGCTGCAGTTCCGGGCCGACCATCAGGCGCTGGTCTGCACCATCGAGGAAGTCGCCGACGAGCGACCCAAGCCACAACGTGACTTCGGGGTGGCGGCGGCCCTGGATCGCCTCGGCCGCTCGGTGCACGCCATTGCGGGCAATATCGTGGTGCTGGTCAATTTCCTCGGTGAGAACCTGGCCAAGCTGACGCGGCTGTTCCGCCAGCCCCGCCGCTTCCGGCTCACCGCCGCGGTCAACCAGATGGAAGAGGTTGGGCTGAACGCGGTGCCGCTGGTGGCCCTGTTGTCGTATCTGGTGGGCGCGGTGATCGCCTTCCTCGGCTCCACCATCCTGCGCGACTTTGGCGCGGAGATTTACGTGGTGGAGCTGGTCTCCATCGCCTTCCTGCGCGAGTTCGCGGTACTGCTCACCGCCATCGTGCTGGCCGGCCGCACCGCCAGCGCCTTCACCGCGCAGATTGGTGCGATGAAGGCGCGCGAGGAGATCGACGCCATCCAGACACTCGGATTGGACCCGATCGACCTGCTGGTGCTGCCACGGGTGGTCGCACTGCTGATCATGCTGCCGCTGCTGACCTTTGTGGCGATGATCGCCGGTCTGGCAGGTGGCGTTACTGTGGGCGCCTTCGACCTGGATATCCCGCCGCAGATGTACCTGGCGCGCATGCACGACACCATCGAGGTGCGGCACATGCTGGTCGGTCTGTCCAAGGCACCGGTGTTCGCGCTGATCATCGCGCTGATCGGCTGCCTGGAAGGCCTGAAGGTGGAAGGCACGGCACAGTCGGTGGGCGAACGCACCACCTCCAGCGTGGTGCAGACGATCTCGCTGGTCATCATCCTCGACGCGCTGGCCGCGTTGTGGTTCATGCACATGGGGTGGTGAGGCGATGAGCGCGATGGAAGATGCCACCACCGACAGCAACGAGCTGGCCATCCGCGTGCGCGGGCTGCTCAATCGTTTTGGCAGCCAGACCGTGCACGATGGCCTGGACCTGGACGTGCGGCGGGGCGAGATCCTCGGCGTGGTCGGCGGCTCGGGCACCGGCAAATCGGTGTTGATGCGTTCGATCCTCGGCCTGCGCACGCCAGACGCCGGACAGATTGAAGTGCTGGGCGTGGATGCACGCTCGGGCAACCCGGCCGACCGCCTGCGCATCGAGCGCAATACCGGCGTGCTGTTCCAGGACGGCGCGCTGTTCTCCTCGCTGACGGTTGGCGAGAACGTGCAGGTGCCGCTGAAGGAGCATCACCCCGAACTCAGCGAGCGCTGGCACTACGAGCTGGCCTTGTTGAAGGTGAAGCTGGCCGGCCTGCCCGCCGACGCCATCAACAAACTGCCCTCGCAGCTCTCCGGCGGCATGCGCAAACGCGCCGGTCTGGCCCGTGCGCTGGCGCTGGACCCGCCGCTGCTGTTCCTGGACGAACCTACCGCCGGACTCGACCCGATTGGCGCGGCGGCATTCGACCGCCTGATCAAGACCCTGCAGGAAGCGCTGGGCCTGACCGTGTTCCTGATCACCCACGATCTGGACACGCTCTACGCCATCTGCGACCGCGTCGCGGTGTTGGCCGACAACAAGGTCATCGCCAACGCTCCGTTACCCGAGATTGAACAACTCGACCATCCGTGGATACGCGAATACTTCCACGGCCCCCGCGCCCGCGCCGCGCGCGGCCTCCAGCACGAGCACGCTTGATATGGAAACCAAAGCCAACTACGTCCTGATCGGTGCCTTCACCCTGCTCATCGGCGTTGCCCTGCTCGCCTTTGGACTATGGGCGGCCAAGTACTCCTCCGACCGCACCTGGCAGGAATACCGGGTGGTGTTCACCGAGGCGGTGACCGGTTTGTCGGTGGGCAGCCCCGTGCAATACAACGGCATCGCGGTCGGCTCGATCACCGAGCTGACCCTGGCCCCGGATGACCCGCGCAAGGTGGTGGCCAAGCTGCGGCTGAACTCGACCACCCCGGTGAAGACCGACACCCGCGCCAAGCTGGCCATCACCAGCCTGACTGGACCGTCGATCATCCAGCTCAGTGGCGGCACCCCGCAGGCCGCCGCACTGACCGCGGTCAGCAAGGAACCGGTACCAACCATCGCAACCTCACCGTCGGCACTGCAGAACATCACCGATGTCGCCAACCGCGTGGTCGAGCGCATGGACGAACTGCTCAGCGATGAGAACGTCCGCAAGATCACCACCACCCTGGCCCACCTGGAAACCATCAGCGGCGGCCTGGCCGACCGCGACGAAGGCACCCAGGCCTTGCTGGTGGAAGCCCGCGATGCGGCGCGCAACCTCAACGTCACCCTCGGCTCGGCCAACGGCGCCATCAAGAACCTGGACGAGAACGTGCTGCGGGAACTGCCGGCAACGATGGACAAGCTTGATACCAGCCTGGCCAAGCTCGACTCGGCCGCCGGCAATGCCGACGCCATCCTTGGCGAGAACCGCGCGGCCATCAACAGCTTCGCCAACGACGGTCTGGCCCAGCTCGGCCCGACCCTGACCGAACTGCGCGGCCTGATCCGCGACCTGCGCCGGGTCAGTGACCGGCTGGAGAACAACCCGGCGCGCTACCTGCTCGGCCGCGACGCCCCGAAGGAGTTCGAACCCAAATGAAGCGCATTTCCCTGATCAAGCTGCTCGCACCCGTCTGCCTGCTGGCCTTGGCCGGCTGCTCGGTATTGGCCGGCGGCGACCGCCAGTCCATCACCATCTATGCACCTCAAGTCAGGGTGCAGGCCGATCCCGGCTGGCCGCAGGTCAGCTGGCAGCTGGCCATTGCCAAACCCAGCGCCGCCCGCCTGATCGACAGCCCGCGCATCAACGTGCGGCCAACGCCGGGTGAGCTGGAGGTCTACCGCGGCGCCACATGGGCGCAGCCGGCCACCGACATCTTGGAAGACACCTTGCTGCGTGGCTTCGAGGACTCGGGAAAGATCGATGCGGTTGCACGCATTGCCACCGGCATCCGCTCCGACTACAAGCTGACCACCGACCTGCGCCGCTTCGAATCGGACTACCGCGGCGGCGAAGTGCCAGCGGCCACCATCGAGCTCAACGCAAAACTCATCCACAGCCTGGACCAGCGCGTGGTTGCCGCCCGCACCTTCGTCGTCGCCGAACCGGCCGCCAGTGCCGAGATCAGCAGCGTGGCTGCCGCCTTCGAAACCGCGTTGAACAAGACCAGCAACGAGTTGATCGGCTGGACCCTGCTCAGCGGCCAGCGCGATGCGGCACAGCTGCGATCTGGCGGAAAGTGAGATTGATGCGTTCGCCCGACACCCGCGCGGTCTTGGGCAGCGCATGCTGATAGTCGCGCTGGCAATGCCCGCGCATCAGCAGCAGGTCGCCGTGACCGAGCAGGTATTCGAACTTCTGCGCAGGAGCATCCCGACGCCGCAGTAGAAAGCGCCGCGGTGCCCCAAGGCTCAGCGAGGCGATCAACGGCGTCGGCCCAAGTTCAGGCTCGTCATCGCTATGCCAGCCCATGCTGTCACGGCCATCGCGGTAACGGTTGAGCAGCACGCTGTTGAAGCGGCGATCACATGCCTGCTGCAGCTGTTCGCGCACTTTCTGCACGGCAGGGACCCAAGGATGCGGAGCGAAATCCGCACCCGAATAGCGGTAATGCGCGTCCGCATCACCCATCCAGCAGCTCAGGCGCGGTGAGTCCAAGCAGCGCCCGAACATGCGTATGCGGTGCACACTCCAGGCTAAAGACGGCATCTGTTGCAGCAACGCACCGGCCTGTTCCTGCCCAAGCCAGCCGGGCACATGAAGGATATCTGCATGAATATCGGGCAATAAACTCATCGTTCTCGCGCTTCATGACGGCATGGCCATTTGCCGGAAGTGTCGCAACAGCCGAAAATGCCTACAGTGCCCCTACTCGGACCTTCAATGCTTCCCAATCGCTACCGGCCTGAGAGAGCGTTCCAATGAACGGCATGCGCTTGCGGAATTCCGTATTTTTGCTCCTGCGCAACGCATTCCGTGCGTTGCCACTGAGTGAAGGCCGGCGTGATCGACTGCGCGCAGCGCTGATGAAAGCCTATGTACGCCTAGCCCCTCCACCACCGAAGGGTCATGCTGAGAATGGCGACACAGCAGCCAAGATCCGCGCATACCGACGAGCAGATGAACCAGCCATCGGTCATGTCGCTCACCGCGATTCAACACTGCCATCATCCCTGCCAGCGAACCTGATCGCATTCTACCTCCCCCAATTCCACACCTTCCCGGAAAACGATGCCTGGTGGGGAAAGGGGTTTACCGAATGGCGTAATGTCACCCGAGCGTTGCCGCAGTTCGAGGGTCACGTGCAACCTCGCCTGCCTGCCGACCTAGGCTTCTACGATCTGCGTAACCCGCAGGTAATGCGGGATCAGTCGCGACTTGCACATGAATACGGCATCTCGGCGTTCTGCTTTTACTTCTATTGGTTCGGCGGCAGAACCTTGATGGAGCAACCGCTGCGCCAATGGCTGGCGGATGACAGCATCGATCTTTCGTTTTGCCTCTGCTGGGCCAATGAGAGCTGGGCCAGGCGTTGGGATGGCCGCGATGAAGACATCCTGATGCAACAGCAGCACAGTGCCGAAGACGATATCGCGTTCATTGCCCATATCGCGCCGTATCTTCGCGATCGACGGGCAGTGAAAGTCAATGGCAAACCGATGCTGCTGATCTATCGACCAGGCCTGTTGCCCGACCCGAATGCGACTGCCAAGCGTTGGCGTGACTGGTGCCTTGAGAATGGCGTAGGCGAGATTCATCTGGCCTACGTGCAAAGCTTTGAACGCCCCGACCCTCGGCAGATCGGCTTTGATGCAGCGGTCGAGTTCCCCCCGAACATGAGCAACCCCCAGCAGATCTCAGGTGATCAGTGGCTGATCAATCCTGACTTCCGCGGCGATGTCCGCGACTGGCGCCAACTTGCCAAGCAGATCGCCCAGCGCCCGTTGCCAGACTACCCGCTCTATCCCGGAGTGAACCCAGGCTGGGACAATGAAGCTCGCCGCTCAGGGAACGGCAGGATCTACCTGCATGCATCCCCGCGTGGCTACCGCGATTGGTTGCGCAGCACCATTCACGAAAGGCTTGCGGATGTTCCATCGCACAATCGCTTCATTTTCATCAATGCCTGGAACGAATGGGCTGAAGGGGCCGTGCTTGAACCGGATGCACGCCTGGGGCACGCCTGGCTCGAGGCAACACGTAGTGCCCTTTGCCCGCAACCAGCTCCTTCACCAATTCGCCCCTGTGCTGTCATCCACGCATGGTACCCGGAAATTCTTGGCGAAATTCTCGAAGCCTTGCGCGCTACCAAACTGACCTGGCGCCTGCTGGTAACCACAGATCCATCGCATGAAATGGAGGTCCAGTCCATTTGCGGCAAATTGGGGGCGGAGGCAGAAATCCATGTATTCCCGAACCATGGCAGGGACATTCTGCCATTCCTTCATGTAGCCAACGACCTGCTGGAACAAGGCGAGCAACTGATACTCAAACTGCATACCAAGCGCTCCACTCACCGCGATGATGGCGGACAGTGGCGCAAGGAGCTGACCGAGCGTCTGATCGCGCCGGAACGGGCATCGGCAATCCTGCGCTCTTTCCAATCCGAGCCAGACCTCGGCTTGGTTGCGCCGGAAGGACACGTTCACCCGCTGAGCTTCTACTGGGGTGCAAACAAGAACAAAGTGCTTTCGCTACTGACGCAATTTGGAATCAGGACGCCAGAGGTTGATGTTGATGTTGATACCTTCGTATCAGGAAGCATGTTCTGGGTGCGCACCGAGGCACTAAGGCCAATACTGGACACGCATTTGGCACCGTCGATGTTCGAATCAGAACAGGGGCAGGTGGACGGCACGTTGGCGCATGCAGTAGAGCGGACATTCTCCCTCGCCGTGCGCGATGCCGGATATCGCCAGACTACAGCTGCCGAGCTGCTGGGCATTCCCTTTGACAGCTCGGTGCCATATGCATACGCAAAGCGCGGATAGCCGGCAGTTGTATCCAATGGCTCCGGCGACCCGCAACGGGTCGCCGGAAGACAACAGCACTACGCTCAGCGGAACGGCACGCCGGTCTTTTCCTTCAGCTCTTCATCGCTGACACCCGGCGCGGCTTCCACCAGCACCAGTCCATCAGCGGTCACATCGAAGATCGCCAAGTCAGTGATGACGCGATCAACCACCGCAACGCCGGTCAGCGGCAGGGTGCAATCCGGCAGGATCTTGTGCTCGCCGCTCTTGGCGGTGTGCTCCATCAGCACCACCACGCGCTGCACGCCGGCGACCAGATCCATCGCGCCGCCCATGCCCTTGACCATCTTGCCCGGCACCATCCAGTTGGCCAGATCGCCCTTGTCGGTGACCTGCATCGCGCCAAGGATGGCCAGGTTGATGTGGCCACCACGGATCATCGCGAACGAATCGTGGCTGCCGAAGTAGCTGGCACCAGCGCGCGCGGTGACGGTCTGCTTGCCTGCGTTGATCAGGTCGGCATCCACCTCGGCTTCGGTCGGAAAAGGGCCGATGCCGAGCAGGCCATTTTCGGACTGCAACCACACGTCGACGCCTTCGGGGATGTGGTTGGCCACCAGGGTCGGCAGGCCGATGCCCAGATTCACGTAGGCACCATCGGTCAGCTCGCGCGCGGCGCGCTGTGCCATTTCGTCACGGGTCCAGGCCATCTCAGTTCCCCTCCTGACGCACGGTGCGCTGTTCGATGCGCTTTTCCGGCGTTGCATTCAATACGATGCGATCGACGTAGATACCCGGCAGATGGACCTGATCCGGATCGATGGCGCCCACCGGCACGACCTCTTCCACTTCCACCACGCAGACCTTGCCAGCCATCGCGCAGGCTGGGTTGAAGTTGCGCGCGGTCTTGCGGAACAACAGGTTGCCGGCCTCGTCAGCCTTCCACGCCTTGACCAGCGAGACGTCGGCCTTCAGCGCGGTTTCCAGCACATAGTGCTTGCCGTCGATCTCGCGGGTCTCCTTGCCTTCGGCAACGATGGTGCCGTAGCCGGTGGCGGTGAAGAACGCCGGGATGCCAGCGCCGCCGGCACGCAGGCGCTCGGCCAGGGTGCCCTGCGGGTTGAATTCCAGCTCCAGTTCGCCGGCCAGATACTGGCGCTCGAACTCCTTGTTCTCACCAACGTAAGAGGAAATCATCTTCTTGATCTGGCGGGTTTCCAGCAGCTGGCCCAGTCCGAAACCATCGACACCGGCATTATTGGAAATCGCGGTCAGGCTCTTGACCCCGCTGTCGCGCAGCGCGGCAATCAGTGCCTCGGGGATGCCACACAGGCCAAAGCCACCTACGGCAAGGGTTTGCCCATCGGCCACGATACCGGCCAGGGCGTCGGCGGCGCTGGCAAAAACCTTGCCGCGTTGCCGGGTCGGGGAGAGATCGCTCATCGCATCACGCTCACAGTGCTGAAGATGCCCATATTCTAGCCATACCGCAGGGGCAACCCCCTTGGACTTTCGGCCAGCGCGCTTTGCCCGGGAAATGTCATCCAGCGTGCAGACAGCCAGCGAACGCGTACCCGACTAAACTAGGCAATCTTTCACTCAGCAGGATGCATGCATGCCCCTCCCCGCGTTCAAGGCCTACGATATCCGCGGCCGCGTGCCTGAAGAGCTCAACGAAGACATGGCCCGCAAGATCGGCAAGGCCTTGGCCGCCGAACTCGACGCTGGTCCGGTAGTGCTCGGCCATGATGTGCGCCTGACCAGTCCTGCACTGCAGGACGCGCTGGCTGCCGGCTTGCGCGGGGAAGGCAGGGAGGTCATCGACATCGGCCTGTGCGGCACCGAGGAGGTCTATTTCCAGACCGGCCACCTGCAGGCCGCCGGCGGGGTGATGGTCACCGCCAGCCACAATCCGATGGATTACAATGGTATGAAGCTGGTGCGTGAACAAGCGCGCCCGATCAGCTCCGATACCGGCTTGTTCACCATCTCCGACGCGGTGGCCGCAGACGACTCACAACCGCAGCCTGCGCGTGCGGGTCAGACCTCCCTGCATGAAAAGACGGCTTACATCCAACACCTGCTCAGCTACATCGATAGCAGCCAACTCAAGCCCCTGAAGTTGGTGGTCAATGCAGGCAACGGCGGCGCCGGTGCCATCGTCGACCTGCTGGCGCCGCACCTGCCGCTGGAGTTCGTGCGTATCTGCCACGAGCCCGACGGCAGCTTCCCCAATGGCATCCCCAATCCGCTGTTGCCGGAGAACCGCGACGCCACCGCGAGCGCCGTTCGCGAGTACGGTGCCGATTTCGGCATCGCTTGGGATGGCGACTTCGACCGCTGTTTCTTCTTCGACCACAACGGCCGTTTCATCGAGGGCTATTACCTGGTTGGACTGCTGGCCCAAGCCATCCTTGCCCGCAACCCCGGCGGCAAGATCATCCACGACCCGCGCCTGACCTGGAATACGGTCGAGATGGTGGAGGCTGCAGGCGGCGTGCCGGTGCTGTGCAAGAGTGGCCATGCCTTCATCAAGGAAAAGATGCGCGCGGAGAACGCCGTCTACGGCGGTGAGATGAGCGCGCACCACTACTTCCGTGAGTTCGCTTACGCCGATTCTGGAATGATCCCGTGGCTGTTGATTGCCGCGCAGGTCTCCAGCAGCGGCTTGTCGTTGGCCGAACTGGTCGAGGACCGCATGGCCCGCTTCCCCTGCAGTGGCGAAATCAACTTCAAGGTTGCCGACGCCAAGGCTGCAGTTACGCGGGTCATGGCACACTTCGCCACGCAAACGCCTGCACTGGATCACACCGATGGCATCAGCGCCGATTTCGGCAGCTGGCGCTTCAACCTGCGCAGCTCCAACACCGAGCCGCTGCTGCGATTGAACGTTGAAACCCGAGGTGATGCCGCGCTGCTGGCCGAGCGCACCGCCGAAATTTCCACCTTGATCACCGCCTGAGAGCCTTCATGAGCCAGATCCTGCCCGTCATTCTTTCCGGTGGTTCCGGCACGCGCCTATGGCCGCTGTCGCGCGAAGCCTACCCCAAGCAGTTCCTGCAGTTGGCCGGCGAGCACAGCATGTTGCAGTCCACTTGGTTGCGGGTTGCCGATGTCGCCACGCAGGCGCCAATCGTTGTGGCCAACGAAGCGCATCGCTTCGTCGCCGCCGAACAGCTGCAGCAGGTCGGGACCACCCCTTCAGCCATCCTGCTGGAGCCGATCGGCCGCAATACCGCACCGGCTATTGCCGCAGCCGCGCTGGAAGCCTGCCGCGACGGCGCCGACCCGTTGCTGCTCGTGCTGCCTTCAGATCACTTGATCCGTGATGTTGCCCACTTCCACCGCGCGATCCTGGACGCTGCCGATATCGCCGAGCAGGGAAAGCTGGTCACCTTCGGCATCCAGCCGACCGCACCGGAAACCGGCTACGGCTACATCAAGGCCGTCGGCGGTGAAGGCGCACGCGCCATCGAACGCTTCGTCGAGAAGCCTGACCTGGCAACCGCGCAGGATTATGTCGCCTCCGGTGAGTACTACTGGAACAGCGGCATGTTCCTGTTCCGCGCCTCGCGCTACCTGCAGGAGCTGGAACGTCTGCAGCCGCAAATTCTGGCCGCTTGCCGCGCATCCTGGGAAAAAGCACGCCGCGAGAGTGACTTCATCCGTCTCGACGCTGATGCATTCAAGGCCAGCCCTTCGGATTCCATCGATTACGCGGTGATGGAGAAAACCGCCGATGCTGCGGTGGTTCCGCTGGATGCCGGCTGGAGCGATGTCGGCTCGTGGACGGCGCTGCGCGATGTATCCGAGCAGGACGCGAATGGCAATGCACATCGCGGCGACGTGATTGCAATCGATTGCCACGACACATTCGCTTACGGCGAGCGCCTGATAGCGATGGTTGGTCTGGACGATGTGATCGTGGTCGAGACCGATGATGCGGTACTGGTTGGCAAATCCGACCGCATGCAGGAAGTGAAGGATGTCGTGGCACGCCTGAAGGCTGACGGCCGCAGCGAGGCCACCTGGCATCGCAAGGTCTATCGCCCTTGGGGTGCCTATGACTCGATCGACAACGGCGAACGTTTCCAGGTAAAGCGCATCACCGTCAAGCCGGGCGGCACCTTGAGCCTGCAGATGCATCATCACCGCGCCGAGCACTGGATCGTGGTCAGCGGTACGGCCGAAGTCACCCGTGGCAATGAAGTACTGCTGCTGGCCGAAAACCAGAGCACCTATATCCCACTCGGCGTCACCCACCGTCTGCGCAACCCCGGCAAACTGCCCCTGGAGTTGATCGAGGTGCAGTCAGGCAGCTATCTGGGTGAGGACGATATCGTGCGCTTCGAGGATACCTACGGGCGCACCTGAGATTGTCTGCAAACTGAAAACAAAAACCCCGGGGAGGCCCCGGGGTTTTTTCAGCGATAGTTCCACGTCACCTGGCAGGGCTAGCAGATGCCTGTCAAGCTTTCGAAATCTCGCCGATGACGCGCTGCAGCCCTTCCTGCCACGCAGGCAAGGCGATACCAAAATCCCGCTGCAACTTGCGGTTGTCCAGTACCGACCAGGCAGGACGCTTAGCCGGCGTTGGATACTCGGCACTTGAGATTGCCAGCACCCTCGGCGCCTTGGTAAGCACCCCCGCAGACAGCGCCTCGGCAAAGATCGCCTCGGCGAAACCGTGCCAACTGGCCTGCCCCGATGCAGTCAGATGCCAGGTTCCGGACAGCTGCCCTGGATGCTGCAGCGCTTGTGCGGTGACATCCGCAATCAAGGCGGCCGGCGTCGGCGTGCCAACCTGGTCAGCCACCACCCGTAGCTCATCGCGCTCCGCACCTACGCGCAGCATCGTCCGCAGGAAGTTGCCGCCGTGCGACGCATACACCCATGCGGTGCGGAAAATCAGATGACGACCACCGGCCGCACGCACTGCATCTTCGCCATCGCGCTTGCTTGCGCCATAGACACCCAGCGGCTCGGTCACCTCGTCTTCAACATAAGGCGCCACACCCTGACCATTGAACACGTAGTCGGTCGAGTAATGCACCATCGGCACGCCGTTAACCGCGCACCATTGAGCAATCACTCCTGGCGCTTGGGCGTTGGCCCGGAACGCGGCCTCCGGGTCCAGCTCGGCCTTGTCAACTGCTGTGTAGGCAGCTGCATTGATCACCACCGAAGGCTGCAACCGATCCAACAAAACAGGCAGGCTTTCGGGTGCATCGAAATCCGCGACCTCACAGGCACTGCCATCAGCCAGTTTGCCGCTGCGCGTGGTGGCAACAACCGGGCCGAGCGAAGCCAGCGCGCGCAACAATTCCTGACCAACCTGCCCGTTGCCACCAAACACCAGCATGGTCATGGAATGTAAACCGGCAGGCGGTCTTCGGAGATGTCCTTCAGGAACGGCGCGCCCTCATCCTTGGCGGACAAGTTCGGGGTGCTGATAGGCCAATCCACGCCGATTTCAGCATCGTTCCAACGGACCCCGGCATCAAACTCTTTCAGGTAGACATCGGTGCACAAATAGCTGAACACCGCGCGCTCGGACAGCACCGCAAAGCCATGAGCGAAGCCTTCTGGAATCCAGAACTGACGCTTGTTTTCCGCGCTCAGGACAACCGCCTCCCACTTGCCGAAGGTCGGCGAGCCACGGCGGATATCAACCGCCACGTCATACACCTCACCTTCCAGCACGCTGACCAGCTTGCCCTGCGGACGCGGCCACTGGTAATGGAGCCCGCGCAGCACGCCCTTGCTGGAAGCTGACACATTACTCTGCACGAACTTATCGGGCAGACCCAGCGCCTTGAAACGCTCGGCATTCCAGGTTTCGAAGAAAAAGCCGCGCTCGTCGCCAAACACCGCCGGCTCGATGACGACACAGCCAGGCATGGCGGTCTCGATTACTTTCACGGAACAATTCCTCGCCGAACCAGTTTCTGCAGGTACAGCCCATAACCATTCTTGGACAAGGGCGCCGCCAATGCCTCAAGCTGCTCCGCCGTAATCCAGCCTTGGCCATAGGCAATTTCCTCGGGACAACAGACCTGCAAGCCCTGCCGCGTCTGGATAGTCTCGATGAAATTGGAGGCCTCCAGCAACGACTGGTGCGTACCCGTATCCAGCCATGCATAGCCTCGACCAAGCGGCTCCAGCTGCAGCTTTCCTTCGTCCAAGTACACTTGATTCAGATCAGTGATCTCCAACTCGCCGCGCGGCGACGGCTTCAGCGCAGCCGCGTAGTCGCTGGCATTTCCGTCATAGAAATACAGGCCAGTCACTGCATAGTTGGAGCGCGGGTTCTGCGGCTTTTCGACCAAACCGACAACCCTGCCACTTTCGTCGAACTCGGCGACACCATAGCGTTCAGGGTCGTTGACCCAGTAACCAAACACTGTAGCTCCGCTGGTCCGTGCGTCGGCTCGACTCAGTACATCGCGCAAACCATGCCCATGGAAAATATTGTCACCCAACACCAGACAACTGGGCTTACCCCCGACGAAATCACGTCCGATCAGGTAAGCCTGCGCCAAGCCATCCGGGCTCGGCTGCACTGCGTACTGGATGTCCATTCCCCACTGAGAACCATCACCCAACAGCTGCTGGAACAAAGCCTGTTCATGCGGTGTATTGATGATCAGCACTTCACGGATGCCCGCAAGCATCAGCACGCTAAGCGGGTAATAGATCATCGGCTTGTCATAGACCGGCAGCAATTGCTTGCTGACGCCCTTGGTAATCGGATACAGGCGCGTACCAGAGCCGCCGGCCAGAATGATGCCTTTACGTTGCGTCATAGTTGCTTCCTTGTAGGCCCGCACATCCGCGCGGGCACTGGATGATCGATATCAGACGTCGGTGCCAATGCGCTGCAGGCGATAACTACCGTCCAACACACCGTTCACCCATTCCTGATTATCCAGGTACCAATCCACGGTGAAGCCGATGCCCTGCTCGAACGTATGCTTCGGCTCCCAGCCCAGTTCGTTCTTGAGCTTGGAAGCATCGATCGCGTAACGGCGATCGTGGCCGGGACGATCCGTCACATAGGTGATCTGCTCGGCGCGCGATTTGCCATCCGCGCGCGGGCGGCGCGCGTCAAGCAGCGCGCAGATCGCCTGCACCACTTCGATGTTCTGCTTCTCAGAGTTGCCACCAACGTTATAGGTTTCACCGATCTTGCCCTTGGCCAACACGGTGCGGATTGCCTCGCAATGATCGGCAACAAACAGCCAATCACGCACCTGCTTGCCATCGCCATAGACCGGCAACGACTCGCCGGCCAATGCCTTGGCGATCACCAACGGAATGAGCTTTTCCGGGAAGTGATAGGGGCCGTAGTTGTTCGAACAGTTGGTGGTCAGCACCGGCAGGCCATAGGTGTGATGGAAAGCACGCACCAGGTGGTCGGAGGCTGCCTTGGAAGCCGAGTACGGTGAGTTTGGCGCGTACGGCGTAGTCTCGGTGAACTTGCCGGTCTCACCGAGCGTGCCGTAGACCTCATCGGTGGACACATGCAGGAAGCGGAATGCATCGGCTTTGTCAGCCGGCAACGCCTTCCAATAGTCACGCACCGCTTCCAGCAGACCGAGGGTTCCAACCACGTTGGTCTGGATGAATGCGCCTGGACCGTCGATCGAACGATCCACATGGCTTTCGGCAGCGAAATTCAGTACGGCATCAGGGCTGTGCTTGGCCAACAGGCTTGCAACCAACGCGCGGTCACCAATATCACCCTGCACGAACGTGTGGCTGGGATTACCTTCGAGGCTATCCAGCGTCTTCAGGTTGCCTGCGTAGGTCAGCGCATCCAGATTGATGATGCGGATGCCCTTTGCTACAGCTTCCAATACAAAATTGCCGCCGATAAAGCCGGCGCCGCCGGTCACAAGCCATGTGGTCACGCGTTGTTTCTCCTGATTACAGCTGCCAAGGCAGCGATTAATTGCTACAAGCATATAACGCCAGGGTGCATTGATCTGCACCATTGACAACGAAAGCCTTTGCGCCAAACATTGTCCGGACATTTGCCAAAGAAATGCAAGCCACCATACGCATTCGCACGGGCCTATCAACCCGGCTAGAATCGGGAAAATTTGTCCCCGGCCCGCGCCGGCCCCCATCAGCAACCGAAGGACCCCGCAGCACATGAAAATCCTCGTCGCGTACAAGCGCGTGGTGGACTACAACGTCCGCATTCAAGTCAAGCCGGATGGTTCCGGCGTGGTCACCGATGGCGTCAAGCTTTCGCCCAACCCGTTCGATGAGATCGCCCTGGAAGAAGCCCTGCGCCTGCGCGACAAGGGCATCGCCACGGAAGTGATCGTGGCCACCATCGCCCCGGCCGATGCCCAGGCCCACCTGCGCAATGGCCTGGCCATGGGCGCCAACCGCGCCATCCACGTGGTCACTGACCAAGCGATCCAGCCGCTGACCGCCGCTCGCACTCTTCTCAAGCTGGTGGAAAAGGAACAGCCGGACCTGGTCATCCTCGGCAAGCAGGCCATCGACGACGATGCCAACCAGACCGGGCAGATGCTCGCAACGCTGTGGGCGCGCCCGCAGGCCACCTTCGCCTCCAAGGTCGAGATCGCTGATGGCAAGGCCACGGTCACCCGTGAAGTCGACGCCGGCCTGGAAACGCTGGAAGTCGATCTGCCGGCCGTGATCACCACCGACCTGCGCCTGAACGAGCCGCGCTTCATCAAGCTGCCGGACATCATGAAGGCCAAGGCCAAGCCGCTGGAGACCCTGCAGCTGGCCGACCTCGGCGTTGAAGCCGCTGACACGTTCAAGACCACCCAGTACGCCGCGCCGTCCAAGCGCAGCAAGGGCGTGATGGTGAAGGACGCTGCCGAACTGGTAGCCGCACTCAAGCAGAAGGGGTTGTTGTAATGGCCAAGATTCTCGTCATCGCCGAACACCTGGACGGCAAGCTCAACAGCGCCGTGGCCAAGACCGTGTCGGCAGCGACCGCCGTGGGCGGCGACATCCACGTGTTGGTGCTGGCCGCCGACCCGGCCGCCATCGCTGCCGAAGCCGCGCAGATCGCCGGCGTCAGCAAGGTGCTGACCATCGCCAACCCGGCCAATGAACATGCGCTGGCACAGGTACAGGCGCCGCAGATCGCCAAGGCCGCTGCCGGCTACAGCCATGTATTCGGTCCCTCGACCACCACTGGCAAGGATGTGATGCCGGCCGTGGCCGCCCTGCTTGGCGTCAACCAGGTATCGGACCTGATGTCGGTCGAAAGCGCGCATACCTTCAAGCGCCCGATCTACGCAGGCAACGCCATCATCACCGTCGAGGTGCCAACTGATCAGGTCGTCGTCGCCACCGTGCGTGCCGCCTCCTGGCAGGAAGCAGCCAAGGGCAACAGCGCGCCGGTCGAAGCGATCAATGTCGATGCAGCCCTGCCGGGCCACACCCGCTTCATCGGCCTGGCTGCCGGCAAGAGCGACCGTCCCGATCTGCAGAGCGCCAAGCGCGTGGTCTCCGGTGGCCGTGGCGTCGGTTCGGAAGAGAACTTCAAGGTGATCTATGCCCTGGCCGACAAGCTCGGTGCCGGCGTAGGTGCCTCGCGCGCCGCCGTGGACGCAGGCTATGTGCCCAGCGACATGCAGGTTGGCCAGACCGGCAAGATCATTGCCCCCGAGCTGTACATCGCCGTGGGCATCTCTGGCGCCATCCAGCACCTGACAGGCATCAAGGATGCGGGTACCATCGTTGCCATCAACAAGGATCCCGACTCGCCGATTTTTGAGGTCGCCGATATCGGCCTGGTAGGAGACCTCTTCACCCTGCTACCGGAACTAGAGAAGGCACTGGGCTGAGCCCCGGCGATGCCGACCTACCATCAGGTCGGCATCGCGCAAATTTCATGGAAGGCGGTTAACATCTCGCCTCGACACGAGTAAACCACCTGCATGACCGACAGTACTCCATCCCGTATCGCGCCCACTGTTTCCGTAGTGGTGCCGGTGTACCGGGGCGCCGACTCGATCTCCGAGCTATTCCGCCGACTGCAGGCCACTCTGAAGGGTGCAGACGAGCAATTCGAGGTGTTGTTCGTCGATGATCGCGGCAGCGCTGACAACTGGCCAGCCATCCAAGCGCTAACCTTGGTCCACCCGCAGGTCCGCGGGATTCGACTGAGCCGCAATTTTGGCCAGCATGCCGCGACACTGTGCGGTATTTCACGCGCGAAAGGTGAATGGATCATCACCATCGATGAAGATTTGGAACAACCCCCTGAGTCCATCCCTTCGATGTTGGCAAAGGCTCGAGAAGGCCACTTGGTGGTCTACGGGGTCAATGAACAACGCACGCACGCACGTTGGCGGAACATCACTTCCGAGCTTGGCCGCAGCGCGTTCAAATTTGCGATCCCCTCACTGAATCGCGAATACACATCATTCCGCGTAATCCATCAAAGTGTGGCAAAAGAGCTGGAGCGGTTCCAGTCGCCTTTTACCTTTATCGATGGCTACATCTCTTGGGTAACGAACACCTACGCGACTGTAATAGTCCCGCATGATGCGGGAATGCACACAACCAGCAGCTACAACTTGCGCAAGCTGCTCGCGCACATGATCAATATTTTCGTTACTTTCTCAGACCTCCCCCTGCGCATCGCTACGTGGCTGGGAGTAAGCGCCTCTATTGGCGGAGCCGCCTGGGGAGTGATCATCATGGCAGCAAAGCTGCTCGGCGTGGTCAATGCCAGCGGTTATGCATCAATCATGGCAGGCATGACCTTCCTCGGAGGCCTACAGCTGCTCATCCTCGGTATATTTGGGCAATATATCGCGCGCATCAACTTCAAGACTGCCTCGATGCCGCTGTTCCTAGTGGAACAGGAATCACGCCTGTGAAACCACTGCTTATCATCGGCGCCTCTTCGTTCGGCCGCCTTATTGCAGCTCTCGCCGAGGAATGCGGCCGGCCGGTGGCGGGCTTCATCGACGATACCATCGATGGACCAAGCATTTTGGGCAACACCCACGATCTCGGCACTGAACTGCAACCATTGCACTACGAGCTTGCGCTAGCCATAGGCTACAAGCACTTACAGGCACGGCTGGATCAGTTCATCCGACTGAAAGAGGTGGGATTCCTTTTTCCAAAGCTGATTCATCCGACGGCGCGGATAAGTAAGCATGCAAACGTGGAAGAGGGGTGTCTAGTCATGGGCGGCGCAGACGTCGACGCTTTCAGTGAAATCGGTTCAGTTTGCGTGTTGTGGCCGCGCGCAGTGGTGAGTCATGACAACAGGATTGGCAGAAACACATTCATAAGCCCCGCAGCAACTCTGTGCGGCTTCGTCACCGTGGGCCAAAGCAGCTTCATTGGCGCCAACAGCACCATTGTGGACGGATCCACATTGAGAGATAGCAGCTTCGTCAAGGCAGCATCCCTGCATTATTCCAAGAACAAAGCAACATGACCTCCCAGAATCGCGTCGCTATCCTCCAGTCCAGTTACATTCCATGGAAGGGCTTCTTTGACATCATCCATGATGTCGACACCTTCGTTTTCTTCGATGATGTCCAGTACACCAAGTGTGATTGGCGCTCTCGCAACCGGGTGATCTCCAACGGCAGCCCGATCTGGCTGAGCATTCCAGCGGGTAGCGATATCAAGCGACTGATTAACGAGGTCAAGCTGGCTGACCACAGCTGGCAACGAAAGCACTGGACCACGATTCGCCATGCTTACGCGAAGAGTCCGTTCTTCAAGGATTATGCTGCCCAGCTGGAGGATATCTACCTGGGCCAAAACTGGGAATCGCTCTCAGAATTCAACCAGCACATGATTCGCGTGTTGACGGATATGCTGGGTATCAACACGCGTTTCATTGATGTTACATCGCTCGGCGCTCGGGGGGCCAAGACCGAGCGATTGATCGATGTCTGCCGCAAGGTTGGGGGCACACACTATCTTTCTGGCCCAGCCGCCCGCGCTTACATCGAGCCTGAGCTGTTCGAGCAGGCAAACATAGAGCTCGAGTACAAAGACTACAGTGGATATCCGCAGTATTCGCAGGCTAGCGAGACGTTTGAGCATGCCGTCAGCGTACTGGATTTGCTTTTCAACACCGGCACATCCGCCCCCGATTTCATCTGGGGTTGGCGCGACCGAGGCTGACCGCCGCCCTCCCTGGAAGATCCCCATGGCTTACTTCTTCATTGCTCTGACCATCCTGTTGACCGTATATGGCCAACTGATCCTTAAATGGCAGGTTGCACAGTATCCGCACCTTGTGTCTGCACCGTTCTCGCTGATCAACATCACCACGTTGCTACTGAAGCCTTGGGTTATATCGGGTTTCGCAGCTGCATTCGCTGCATCAATTTGCTGGATGGCAGCGATAAGCAAACTGCCGCTGAGCAAAGCCTATCCCTTCATGTCGTGCAACTTTGTTCTTGTCGCATTGTTTGCCGCATGGCTGTTCCGCGAACAACTCGATGCCTACAAAATTGTCGGCACATTGATCATTATCGCGGGCGTAGTCGTCGTCTCGCGCTCAGTGTGAACGACAGGCACACCAGCACGGAGTACATAAGCATGATTCCCTTCAACAAACCTTTCATGACTGGCCGTGAACTTGCCTACATTGCGGAGGCTCACGCCAATGGCCACCTTTCTGGTGACGGCCAGTTCACCAAGCGCAGCCATTCATGGTTGCAGCAGCGCCTGCAGGCGTCACATGCACTGCTCACCCACAGCTGCACCGCCGCTCTGGAAATGGCAGCTTTGCTGCTGGATCTATCGCCTGGCGACGAAATCATCATGCCCTCGTATACCTTCGTATCCACCGCCAGTGCGTTTGCTTTGCGCGGCGCCGTCCCGGTATTCGTCGACGTCCGTGCGGACACTCTCAACCTTGATGAGCAACTGATCGAAGCAGCCATCACCGCCCGCACCAAGGCAATCTGTGTGGTCCACTACGCAGGTGTCGCCTGCGAAATGGATACCATAATGGATATCGCCCGACGCCACGGACTGGCGGTGGTCGAAGACGCCGCACAGGCCATCATGTCTACCTACAAGGGACGTCCGCTGGGCACTATCGGCGATCTGGGCACACTCAGCTTCCACGAAACCAAGAACATCATCTCCGGAGAAGGCGGCGCACTACTGTGCCGCGACAACCATTACGGCGAACGCGCAGAGATTCTTCGCGAAAAAGGCACCAACCGCAGTCGCTTCTTCCGTGGGCAGGTGGACAAGTACACATGGGTCGACGTCGGCTCTTCATTCCTGCCCGGGGAGATAACCGCAGCGTTCCTGTGCGCTCAATTTGAAGAGGCCGAGACCATTAATCAGCGCCGCTTGGCCATTTGGGAGCGCTACCACCAATGGGCTCAAGCACACGAGGAAAATGGCCTCTTGGTCCGCCCCACAGTGCCTGAGCATTGCCAGCACAACGCGCACATGTATTACATGCTGCTACCCAGCCTCGAGCAGCGCAGCCGGTTCATTACCGCACTTCGGGAAAAGGGCGTGCAATCGGTGTTCCACTACATCCCGCTGCACTCCTCGCCTGCCGGTCAGCGCTGCGGTCGTGCCCAAGGCAATCTTGCGGTTACCAACGATCTGTCCGATCGTCTGGTACGGATGCCGTTGTGGTTGGGCGTGGAGCAACACATGGAAAAGATACTGGAAGCGGCCGACAAAGCACTCCACGCAAAATGAACAGTCTCCCCCATTCCATCGCACACGTTTCAGCAGTAGGTGAACAATTGCTTTCGAGCTGGCGTGCTATACCCCGCGCTCGCCGCCTGCAGGCAGTCTGCGTAACCGCCATCATCATAGTACTTGCTCTGTTCATGGCCCTGCCTCCGACATCCAGTACTGTTCTACGGATATCCCTCAGCGCTCCAGCCGCAGGTGAACTGCAGGTCTACTTCGAGCAAGAAGGCGGGTTCCGTGAGGAATACTCTGCAAAGCGAGCTTTCGGAGCTGGCAATTCCGTACTTACCTTCGCCCTTCCTCAAGGGAAGTCAAGGTCCTTCCGGCTCGACCCGCCGGCGGGACTCACTGAGCTTCAGATCGATCAGATCGGGCTGGGCGGGTCAGAGGATTCGCAAGACCAGCTATTAGTGAGTGGCTCCATGCGTCCATTGGCACAGGTCGAATCCATGCAGCCTTTGGCAGGGGGGGCCGTACGCTTTGTATTGGCTGGCGATGCCAATGACGCGCAGATCCAGTTCGTCCCCGACCGCAAAGTAGTCCAAGCCAGTCGAACAAGGCATGTGCTGGAATCCGCAGGCTGGTTGCTTGTCACGATATGTAGCGTCATCGTGCTCGCCATCTGGCTGACCCAGCGGAACGCCCACGCATTTTTGGCCTTGGTGGCACTTGGCCTAGTCCTGGTAATGGCCTGTTTCGCTACCACATCGCATTCAGTCAGCCCCGACGAACGGCTGCATGAAGCAGACGCTCGTTATTTTACCGATGCCTGGTCGCCGCCACGCATCGACTCCGAAGCAATGCTTCCTTCGTACAAGGCCAGCCCCTATGGCGTCAGCTATCTGAACGAATGGAACCTCACCTACCTGTTCGCAGGAAAATTCAGCAATCTAACCGAGCGCCTAGGCATTGATGACCGTATCGGTTTCCGGCTCTACCAAGCGGGGATCTTCGCGGGCCTGCTGTGCCTGATCATGCTACTGGGCCTGCCACGGGCAGCAACGATCCCCATATTGCTGACACCACAAATCTGGTACCTATTCTCTTACATGAACGGTGACGCGCTACCCTTGGCAGCCTCGATGCTGGCCGGCGCACTGGTTTTTGCCCCCGCAAGCCGGCTCAAATCCTTCCTCTGCCGCTCCGCACCCGTCGACGTCGCAACAGTAGTCCAGGTGGCAACCTTCGTCTGCTGCTTGGCCGTGCTGATCATATCCAAGCGGAATTTCTGGCCTGTTGCTACGTTTCTTGTCGCCGGCGCCGCCATTGCGCCCTTAGGACTGAATGTACGCGCAGTAGCGGCCGTATCAATACTGCTACTACTGGCAATCATCGGCGCCGCCGGAGGCAGCGCACTGATTGCCACCTATGGCAATGGCGTGCTCATCCTTGCAGGAATGGCTGCACTGATAAGCGCGTGCATTCTTGTGCATTGGGCCCTTCGCAACGGGCTTGCGACCACGCTCAGGCGCAATGCCCTGCGCTACTCCGGTGTAGTCGCTTTGGCCCTCGCGCTGGCGGCGCCTTGGGTCATCGTCGACTATGACCGTAATGACGGTCCAGCGGGCAAGCATGCCCAAATCGAGGCCATGCGCGAGGCGCATGCCGCTCCTGAATTCAAACCCAGCCAACAGACGCCGGCGGGGGGCATCCGGATGCGGGACCAAGGTTACAGCCTGAAACAACTGCTCTCGCCGCCACTGGAATGGCAAACATCAACGTTCAAGAGCTTCTTCGGTGTCTATGGTTACATGCAATACTACGCTCCGGAGCCCTACTATCTGATTGTAGGAATCTTTGCGGCACTGTTCTTGCTCATTGCCACTGGGTCTACCCTGTTGGTCGATCCACTAGGTAAAAGCTACCTGTTGCTCGCAGGCTGCAGCACTCTGGCGCTGATCGGCGCCTCATTCCTGCACAGCTGGACCTATGACTTTCAGGCACAGGGGCGATACCTGATTGGCTGCGCGGCCTTCGCCATGCCCTTTATCTTCCGACTGCAGGCAACCAACCGCATCTATGCCGCAGCCAACCTCAGTATCAGCGCACTTTTCCTGATGGGCGTTTACTCGTTCGTTCGTATCGGCCTGCCCTCACTGAGCATGTAGAACCCGCCCAGCTGCGACACCCTCTCGCAAGGCACCGTACAACAGAATACAATTCCGCAATGCGACCGTCAGTTAGTGCCGTAAGGCGCGGTCGGCGACGCGTGGAACCTGAGTTGCTTACCAGCAATGGGAAAGGCATAGCCCTGATTGCACGTCCGACAAACATCATCGGCCGAGTAAGGCTGCCATCAGAACCGGAACCTGACGTTCCCGCAACGGAGCGAGCAGAACATCATCATCATCCAAGGAGTTGTTCAAATGAGTCAAGGTTCACGAGTCGTCCCAGCAGCACTACTGCTGGCGGTGGTTACCCTTGCTGGCTGCGGCAAGCAGGAGGAGGTCGCGCAGACTCCGTCAGAGGCCCCCGCAGCCCCCGCAGCCCCCGCAAATCCAATCGTGGATGACAACGCGACAGCGCCGCTGCAGGGCGGCCTGCAGGCCACTGACCGCACTAGCATCCAGTGCAGTCTTGACCTTGCCTCCGGTAGCCCAGTTACCGGACCAATCTCCCTCACACGCGCCAATGCCGCCTCCTTCGAAGGCTGGGCATTCGAAGCTAACCAGCCAGTACTGGAAGCTCCGCTGATGGTCTTTGAAGGAACAGCTGGCACGTATAAAGCTGGGATCAAGACCGGCGCGCCGCGCCCAGACGTTGCTACCTCGTTTGGCCTGCCAAGTGCCCAGAACTCCGGATTCACAACGTTGATCAATGTCAACACGCTGCCGGCCGGCGAGTATCATCTTTGGCTGGCTACCGGCCCGCAAGCCTCGGACAAAGCGTGTGACTTGAAGGCAAAAGTCGTCATCGGCGACTGAGAGCGACGCTCCGATTCAACTGGTTATCCCAAAGCCGGGCGCATTGCGCCCGGCTTTTTTGGTTCTGCACCCAACTCCGGGGAAAGCAGTTCGAATCTTCGGAAAGAAACACAGGCCGTCTCGGTATCCCCAGGCGGCGCGCTCGATGATCTTCATCTTGATCTTGCTGTTGATCCCCTCGACCGGGTCGGTCCCCAGAGGCCACAGTGGCCGGGATGCCCCGAAGCTATTGCTGCAGCCGCTGGAAAATCACGCACAGCAGCTCAACCTGCTTAGCAGGGCGCAATATTTCCACGACCACCAGACGTTCTCCGTCCGGTGATTGCGCCGTCGCTGAAACAGATGGCCGCCACCCTGATCAGTGACGGGGTGGCAGCCGGCGCTGACGAGTTCAAGGGGTGCCAGGTGCTGGGTATCACCAGCCGTGCGCTGCAATGACCCATTGAAAACCTGCTCAGGCGTTAGTTTTCCCGAAGGAGACACCGATGAGCGAAATGATGGAAGAAGAGATCAAGCGCTGGACCGCCCGGCGCAACTCGGCGCTGGTCCTTGAGATCATCCAGGGCAAGACGACGCTAGCCGCTGCAAGCCGTCAGTTCGATCTGACCCCGGCCGAGATCGAAAGCCGGCTCGAGGACGGCAAGTGCGGTATGGAGAACGCGCTGCGAGCCAAGCCGGAGGGGATATGCGCGAGTAGTACGAGCGGCAGCTCAAAGATATGCATGAGGCTTACGGCGAGGCGATGCTGGAGATCCGTGCGAGAAAAAATTTGGCTTCCCTGCTGGGAAAGAACGAGAGCTGATGCGCTCGGTCCAGCAGGGCCTGAAGGATGAAGGTTTCGCGGTACCGATGACCAAGCTTTGCCCGCTGGTTTGAGGTCGCGTGCCGCACGACGTACTACAAGCCCGCCCGAGCGCCGGCGAAAATCAACGCCGAACTGGCTGCGCCGATCAAGGAAATGATCGAGGCAGAGCCCTCATTTGGTTACCCCCCTGTGGCGGCGCTACCAGGTATGAACACGAACACGGTGCAGCGGATACTCCAGCTCAAGGGCTGGCGGGTTCGTAAGCGGACCTTGGGCCAGCGCCCGCGGATAGAGACGAAGGTCTCCCGCGCCGAACAACCAGATCAGCGCTGGGCAACAGACCTGTGCCGCGTGTGGGGCGGCAACGACGGCTGGCTTAGCGTGGCACTGGTAATCGATTGCCACACCCGGCACCTGCTGGGCTGGCATCTGTCGCGTACCGGCCGGGCCAGCACCGCCTCCGCTGCCTTGGAGCAAGCCCTGATACCGGTTACGGCGCTTTAGGGCGCGTGCCAGAGCCATTTCTGCTGCGCTCTGATAACGGATTGGTCTTCACCAGTCGTGACCACACCCGGCTGGTACGCAGCTACGGCTTGAGGCAGGAGTTCATTACGCCGCATTGTCCACAGCAGAACGGCATGGTGGAGCGTGTGATCCGGACATTGAAAGAGCAATGCGTAAATCGGCATCGCTTCGAAAGCCAAACCCACGCCCTGCGGGTGATTGCTGACTGGATCGCCCTCTACAACCAACAGCGCCCGTACCAAGCGCTAAAGATGATGACCCCAGACGCGGCTTATGCCGCTACATTAACCGCGTGACCTGAGCAGGAATCGGTGGGTCATTACAGCGCTACGCTCAAAGCGATCACGGTGCTGGCAATGCTGCACTATCTGGGCATCAAGCCACCCTCCTCGCGTCCGCACGTGAGCGAAGACAACCCCTTTATCGAGTCGTTGATTCGTACAGCAAAATACCGCCCTGAGTTCCCTGCAAAGGGCTCTGCCGAACTGGCAACTGCCCGCACCAGGGCGGCGCAGTTCGTCGATTGGTACAACGACGAACTGCGCCATAGCGGCATCAACTACCCGACACCAAGCCAGCATCATGCGGGCGAAGACGTGCAGCTGCTGGCGGCACGCCAGCAGCTCTATCAGCAGGGTCGCGCCAGCCATCCATCACAATGGAGTCGTGGCACGCGCAATTGGAGCCCGGTCACCACGGCCACCCTCAACCCGGAGAAGGAGCCGGATACGAAACCTCTCGGATAACAGCTTAGTCGCTTGAACGACGCGACAACTATGTTGACATGCACCGTTTGGCGGACAGAAAGGCACGCTTGCCGCGGCCACGCCCCTTCGCCTTGGCTACACCCTTGTAGGCCCAGCCGCGATTCAGGCCAATCGAAGCAGCCACAGCGGCAGGCGACTGACCATCATTCATTCGATCAAGCGCGAGCAGCCGGAATTCTTCCAGTGCCGCACGCGACACCGTTCGCCCGCCTCCTTTCATCTCGGGTTGGACAACAGAGGATGAAATTTGCTCCCTAATTCTCTGACTTATGAGTACTAAGGGAAAGCGCTCTTATTAACATACTTTTTTCAATCCCGAACAAATAGATTCAACCCGCGAACGAGCCGCTGCAGAAAAAATACCTTCATCAACCAGAGATTTCGCGCGCGAGGACACGCGCCTCATTCTCGATCCATCGAAAAGCACCTCAGCAATAGATTCCGCCCATGACTCCGCCCGGTTCTCCACCTTAAAGCAGTCCACGTCCGCTGCAAAATCTGCGTATGCTGCAACATCGGAAACCAGCGATGGCAACCCGAGCGCAGCATAGTCAAGCACCTTGATCCCACTCTTGCATTCGTTAAACCTGCTATTCAATAGCGGGGCCACTCCAAGGTTAAAGCCATTCTGCTGTTGCAGCCAGTAAACAAACGCCCCATAGGATGAACCTATATAAGCAGGCGGCTCAATCACTTCCAACCATGACTGCTGAGGATACTGATCGGCAACACCGATAATAGAAAGCCTGAAACGATCTGGAAACTTGCCATGTAGAATATCCATGGCACCAAGCAGAAGCTGCAGATCGGCTGCGTGCGTTCTAGTCCCCATGTAGAGAATCCTGAAAGCTCCCCCACCTGCAACCTGCGCCTGCGCCTGCGCCTGCGCCTGCCGATTGCACCAGAGCACCGGATCAAGTGCATTTGGTAAATATTGAGGGGGGTTCCTAGTCAGCCCTGAAACACGCTCCTGAAGATTTGACGTGGAGCACCAAACCAAATCCGCCGCGGCTAACGACCTTTCAACTGCCTTCAGCTTATCTGCATACGCCTTCCGCTCACCCGGATCCTCAAGCTCAAGGAGATTGTCGTCCAGTTCGTAGACCATCAAAGCACCTGTACGCTTCGCATAGCTCGCAACAAGCTCCACCTGAGCCAGCTCAGGGAGCGAAACACGTTGCCAGACAATGACATCTGGGCAGAACTGCTCCAGCTCCTCCAAGATCAGATAGCGTATGTCCCATTTCAGATCAGGCATGCCCCTCATGAAATCGAAGAAGGCAGCCAAGCGGATTGAGCCACAAGGAGAAAGACCCCCGCCCAATCTCTCCGGAATAACAGCAACCCGCATGTTCACGCAACTCTCCTTTCGCGCACCGCTCTCTGTAGAACGTCAGCAAGTTCATTTGCAGGAATATCATGCTTCACGATATAGGCGGCTGGATAGCCTTCCAGTCGTTCCACAAAAGCACCAAGATCCGTCGCCACGATTGGCAGGCCGGTCTTCATCGCCGCCGTCAACGTGTACGAATAGGTCTCCGGAGCTTGGGACATGAACAGGAACGCATCCGCCCCGGCATCGCTGATTTGGTCCATGAGCTCGTTCTCATTGTATGCCCCGGACCATGAGAATGCCGGCCACAGCGACTTCGGCACATCGCCTAGAGGGTCGCCAATCAGGTGAATTTGCAGGGCCATCGAGCGTCGAATCATGTCACGCACGACTTCATATACCCGCCATTTGCCTTTGTGCGGTGCAAGCGCACCGAGAACAATTATCTGTGCCCGCCCCCCCTTGTCTGATCTACGATGTACCCGCGAAACGATCTCTGGCTCGGCAGGCTCATGCGGCCTCACATCTGGAAAACGCCCAAGATAACGGCCAATACGTTGGGAACAATCGAGACTCGGCGCGGCCAAGTCCTTCGCCCCCAAGATAAGCCATTCGTTCGAGGTCCGCCAGTTTCTAATATCCTTGGCGCCGTGGCTCTGCCTTTTGCTTATGCATCCATCACAAGCAAACACCCCCCGCTCTCCGCAGTAGCTGCCATTCTCATCGGTGAGAGTAATCTGGGGGCAAACCGCGTAGTAGTCATGAACAAAGAAGTCAAAAGGCACCCCGCAAGCCGCCAGACCCTCCCGAAGAAAATCATCGAAACCAAGGGCGTGATGCACCTCAATCTTGCTCGCTCCCATCACCTGCAACAGGGCGGCCAGCTGAGCGCCATCTTCGACCTCCACATCCAGCAAGAAAGACTCGTCAGGATGGCTGCAATCAAGCGAAAGCCTTCTTGCACTTCCTTTTGAAGGACGTACAACAACCGCGCGGGAAGCCACCGGAATGGACTCGACGAGTTCACGCACTCGACGTTCGGTACCGCCACCCAGCGCGTGCGTGAAGAAGACATGGACTTTCCGCCCGGATGCGCGCCATCGGGCAAATGTCAGGCGCAACCTGCCATACAACCCAGGATCGCGTGCGATGAATGTGGACACATCTTCAGGATAGTTCGGGTACCTTCCAACGATTATCTTTTCCGCAGCAATCTTCCCAGGCTTGCTGGAACTTGCAAAGCTGACTTCACCTGCGTGCTTTACATACACATCGAGTGCAAGCAGGTTCCTCATCCCTCCCTGCAACGCGCGCTGACAGAAATCAACCTCCTCACCGTAGCCTTTTCCAAATGCCTCCTCATCAAATAATCCAATTTTATCAAGCGCTCGCTTCGTTATAAGCATGCAGAACCCAACGCCAGTGGGCAGATCCACACTTTTTCCGCAGTTCACAATTGCAGCCAAGGCGTCGATGTCGCAAACAGTTTCGTCCTCAGACGTGGGGTTGTCACCGAAATGTGGATAACTGCAGATCGTTGCGTTATTTGACATAGCTGTCACCGTCGCAACCTGCATATCCAATGCGGTATGGGCCTGCATTCGTTCGACCCAATCGCCTGACACCTCGGTATCACTATTCAGAAGAATCACACCATTGAAGTCAGGTAGATCCCTAGCTGCACGCATTGCACGATTGACAGTACCGACAAAGCCGAGATTGACCTCATTTTCCACATAGCGAACATGAGGATTCTGCTGAGCCAATTCCCGCAGATACCCGGTTATCTCAGGCTCGGGCGAGCAGTCATTGTAAATATGAAGTCGGGTCACATTGATTGAGCGGCTACTGAGAACCGATTCAATGCAAGCACGAGTCTCATCCAAACCTCGATAGACAGGGATTACCACGTCGACGAGCGCGACTTCGCAATCCCGCTGGCCGATCCCATACTCCTCGACCAGGCACGATACAGGTATAGCCCTTGCCACCGGAACGATCCCTTCCGCACGCCCAATGGTCAAGTAGTGCGAAAGAGCATCCAACCCGCCCAATGCAGCGTTACCTACCTGGGTACGATAGCTTCCGACATCAAAGTCAGGCCCTGGATTCCGTCCTTCATAAGCCCCATACAGCGCGAAATGCAATGCAGGCAACATTCCGGATGCGGCAACGTCAGGATTAGCCTTCTTATACCAAGAGGGATCGAATAGCGCGTTCGGTCGGCGACCTTCAACCAAACCGTGGAGCACGAAATGGACCAAAGGATTGATGCCGCTCTGCCTCACATCCACATACTCCTCCAGATAGAACTTCTGGTCAAAGAGAGGATGCGGACTATCGAACGCTGCCCAGTTGCTCATGTATCGCGGCAGCATCGCATGCAACCACCTGCCCGCGGTGCCCAAGGAGCGCCGCGCAGTACCTGCATCAAACCAGGGATGGCATCTGAGCCCCAATCGATCTCCCATGTAAATGTAGTGCAGCAACGCATCGCCAGCACTTGCATTAATTCCGTAACGTGAGCGATACCAATCAATGTTTACCAGCGGAGACACAGCGCTAAGCACATCAGCGGATAGAGCCCTAGCCCACTCGATTCGATCAAGCTTTCTCCCGCACGCCTCCGCTACCCATTGCTCGTCATAGATGGGCGTCCTGGCCAGCATCCTTACCTTAAGGGCATTGGGTAGCAATGACCAAGGATTGACCAGCCCCCAGCGCTTCAGCCTCGCCCGCAGTTTTCCATTACGCAACAAGCGCATATCTCCTTTCATGACTCTTCCGTTCCCCTTTCAACCAATGCACCACCCGAGGCTATGCCTCGAAGAATGGCCTCCATCGCCTCCTTCAGCTCGAGCAGATTCTTGGATTGCTCCTTGATAAGCCCAGTCAGATCCGAAATCTCGTGCTGTTTCAGTACATGCCCATCTGCAGCTTTCAGCTGAGTGGGCGGCGAATCTTCCGCCAAATCTGCGGCTGCCGGATGCTCGACTTTCAACAACTCCGACTTGAGCAATGCACCAAGCCTTTCCTCCATCTCCGAAAGCCTGTTATTGACGAAATCCGCGAGCCGGCTATAACGACCTCCAGCCAGCCCGCTCAATTCATCACCCGCATCCGGCAATGAAACAGTGACTGCCCGCTGTTGGCTGATCACCCCCTCAAGATGCTGGAGTTGCTCCCGGAACTTGGAAATGACGTATGCCATTTCCGCTTGAATACTCTTCCGCGAGAAAGAGAACTCAAGCACCCCTCCGCCGCTGCCTTGAGCCAACGCACTCGCCCACAGATCATCGACGGAAAGTTCGAAGAACACATTCGTGTCATCAGCCAACAGCGTTGGATAGCTGTCATCCAGATAACGAGGCCCACTTGCTGCCACCAAGCGAACATCCAGATCCGCCAAGCCAGCGAGCTCCTCGCTCCCCCCGGAGCGCATCCACCCCCAGCGCAGCGCCAGCAGTTCATGACTACCTTCGCCTGCAGGGGGGTTAAAACGCACATAAGACGGGCGCGCCCCCGCAGGCAGGACGAATTTTGCTTGAAGCGACCCTCCGTCCAAGAACAAATGATTCTCGGCAACCAGCGAGTTCTCTTCGGAATATTGCTGCCCGTTGCATCTGTAATACAACTTGGACATTCCAAAATCCGGCGCACGCATTGCAACTTCCGCTCGCTCTACACCCGTTGTCACCGCCATCCTCTCGACAACGCCGCCCAACTCGCAAGCCAAGTCAGCGGACTTGCTCATCACACCATACTCACTCAAGTGACGGGAGATAATATCCCATTCATTCGGCTGCCCCAACCGAAATCGAATATAATCCGGCGAGAAAATGAGATCAAAAGGAACAAGATACGCCAGAAGATAGAACGCCAATCGATTTTCCAGTTCTCGCTCCCCCTTCCCTGCGGTTACATAAACATACGACGCGTCACCACAGGCCTTTACCGGAATGCCACGCAGCAACGCTTCAACACCCACGCTGGAATTGACAGTCAATATACTCTTGCATCTATCGAGAAACTCAACCACTGTCGGCGAAGCATCATGCATAGCCCAGTCTGACTTCAGCACATGCCGACTGCCCGGGTGCCCGCGGATGAGTATCTTATCGGAAGGATGATCCAGCAACCCCCTCGCTATCAAGCTGGTGTTATCATAGCCATTTGAATAACATACAAGATTGGAATCATCCTCAACCTGCAAAGCAATCCCGCACAAATCGCCACGTGAACTGGTATCGGGCAGTGTGGAGAACGCCCTTCGCAAGCCCTTCAGGTCCAGGTCCAAAGAGCTGAATTCACTGAATTCAGCATACCTATTTTCCGCCTCGGTATTGCCATTTACACCACTGAAATCAAAATAACCGGTCGCTCTATAGGCAGGCGCTCGCAACGGCCCGATTTCGAGATATACAACAGAAATTCCAAGCTCTCCCGCAGCGACAGCCAATGAAGGACAGTTGCTCCAGCTCAGAATGACTTCCGGCTTTTCCGGCAATTGCAGCAACTGCTCCTTAATGAGTCGGCGAAGCTCGGGAATATCCCTACCCAAGAAATCCTTGAAGAACGCGATCGGGTTATTATTATATTCAGGCAAAAGTTCAAAGAACAACTTATCGTCAAGGAACCCAAAATGGTGCCTTGCCAGCTCATCGGGACCAGGCAGACTATAGCCAAGCTCGGCCTGCCGTCGCTCGGAAACTTCCGAGCGACCCGCGAGAATGATACCGTCAGGCTGCTCAAGGTAATCCCTTGAAATAATAAACGCCATGGGCTCATCTATCGACGCCAATAACTTATAGAAAACCCAAAGATATGGCGCGACTTGACCGCGAAACGGGTACGGCGAAAGAAAGGCGCAGATCATTGCTCACCGACCATCACTACGGCAGGAGCGAACACCACGCCGACCTGCTCCCGGGCGGACCAGAACTTCAGACCCTGCATTGGCCTCCGCTGGTCGAGCTCTTCCCTGTCACCACTAGCTGAAATGCGGGCGAGACCACAGTGAACAAGATACTCGCCAGAGCTTATGGGCAAGGCGACAGAAAAACTCACCTGCTGCCTTCCCGGCTCGAGCGTTAACGGGCAATTGGCGCGGATATTGTTATCTCCCCACACGTCCCCGCCCTGGGTTTTCGATATGGAAATACCTAAAACAACATCATCAAGCAAGGTTGCGGCAGCCAGGATGAACCTGAATACAAGTTGCTCCCCAGACCTGATCACGGGCTCATCAGAGAATTCCGTACCATCCGAACGAATGATCGTCATTGATTCAATGATTGCCCTCGCGGTTCCGAAACGCTTTTCCGCAACCTGCTCATTCACCTCGGTTCGCTGAGCTTCCAGAAGATACTCGTGAGAAATGACTCCTGTATCGACCAATGTTTTGGGGCGTGCGGCTGCGCGCGCCGCCAGCATACCTTTCTCGTAGGTAAGGACGGCCGCCAATACGTCCGTCGTATCAACCTGAACACGCCCGCCATCCATAACGATGCATCTGTCAGCGTACTCGAGAATGCTTCCCGTTGAGTGAGTCACCATCAAAATGGTAACACCTCGTCGACGCAACTCTTCCATTCGCTTGAAACACTTGTATTGGAAGCCAATGTCTCCTACGGAAAGAGCCTCATCTACAATCAGAATCTCCGGATCTACACAAGCCTGCACAGCGAATGCAAGTCGCACGTACATGCCGCTCGAATAGGTCTTTATAGGCTGGTCGATGAACTCACCAATACCGGCGAAATCTTCCACTTCAGGAAACTTTCGTTCCATATCCTCCCGGGATATCCCAAGAACCTCGCCATTGAGATAGACATTTTCGCGGCCAGTGAACTCCGGATTGAAGCCGGCCCCGAGCTCGAGCAGCGCAGCGATCCGGCCACCAACTGCCACCTCACCTGATGTTGGACTCAATGTCCCGCATATAATCTGAAGCAAGGTTGACTTGCCAGCGCCATTTCGCCCAATTATTCCAATAGTCTCCCCTCGGCGCATGGAGAAGGAAACATCAGACAACGCCTTGAACTCCCGATAGTATTGTCGAGGCGTCATTCCAATCCAGCGCTGCAAACGAGGCAGGAAGAACTGTTTCAGGCGATCACGAGGTGTCTCGTAGATAGCGAAAGACTTATTGAGATTATCTACACGAATAACAGCATCAGAGCACATCCGCGAATCCCTCCCGGGTCTTCTGGAACCAGGCAAAACCCATGCAAGCTATCAGTCCAGACGCCAACAATCTCAGCAGATAATCTGACCAACTGGGGAGCACGCCTTGCACAAGGACTCCGCGAACACCCTCGATCAAGCCCGTCATTGGATTAAGATGCATTAGATTCTGGAAATTCTCCGGAAGCGCCGAAACCGGATAGAAAATTGGCGACAGGAAAAGCAGTGCAGTGGTTAGCAACATTACGACCTGATTGACATCCCTCAGATAGACACCAAGCGATGCCAGGAACCAACTGACACCCAGCACCATGAGCAACATGGGCAGAAGCACAGCAGGAAGCACTACTGCAGTCAAAGGAGGGAGTCCGAGAAAGATGCTGTAAACAATGAACCACACGACAAAGCTGACAACTCCATGGAAAAGAGCACAGCAAAGTGAAACGACCGGCAGTACTTCCAGAGGAAATACCACCTTCTTTACATAATTCACATTCATCAAGACAAGCGTCGGCGCACGATTGATGCACTCCGAAAAAACATTGAACACCATCAAACCGGAAAACAGAATCATCGCAAATTCGATTTTCGATCCACCACCGCCAACCCATCGCGCCTTGAAAATGACACTAAAAACGAAGGTATAGATCAGCAGCATCAACAGCGGATTAAAGAACGACCACATGATTCCGAATACTGAACCGCTGTAACGCCCCAGAACTTCGCGCTTTGCCAAAGAATAGATGAGATGTCGGTTCCTGATCACACTCGAAACAATTGCAGACGGCGATGCGTTGAACTTCTGCATGGTCAGCGCGTCCTGCCCAGAATGGTCTTATCATTTCCATTTCTCGAAAAGAGATCCAAAGCACTTTCCAGGTCCATCTTCAGATCCTCAACATCCTCAACACCCACGCTCAAGCGCACCAGCGCATCACTGATACCCAGCTGCTCGCGACGCGCCACGGGAATCGAGGCGTGCGTCATCACTGCCGGGTGGTTGACCAGGCTTTCCACGCCGCCGAGGGATTCAGCCAGGGTGAACAGCTCGGTGCGCTCGCAGAAACGCTTGGCTGCCTCGAAACCGCCCTTGAGCACGATCGAGACGATGCCGCCGTAGCCAGCCATCTGCTTGCCCGCCAGTGCATGCTGCGGGTGCGAAGCCAAGCCCGGGTAGATCACTTTTTCCACCGCCGGGTGGGTTTCCAGCCACTTGGCCAGCTCCATCGCATTGGCGCAATGCGCCTTCATGCGCAGCGGCAGGGTCTTCAGGCCACGCAGGGCCAGGAAGCTGTCGAACGGGCCCTGCACGCCACCGATGGAGTTCTGCAGGAAGGCCATCTGCTCGGCGAGCTCGGCATTGTCGCCAACCACCACCATGCCGCCGACCATGTCGGAGTGGCCATTGAGGTACTTGGTGGCCGAATGCAGCACCAGGTCCGCACCCAGCTCCAGCGGACGCTGCAGCATCGGCGAGGCGAAGGTGTTGTCCACCACCACGATCAGGCCATGACGCTTCGCGATTGCAGCCACCGCAGCGATGTCCACGATCTTCAGCATCGGGTTGGTGGGGGTCTCGATCCACACCATCTTGGTCTTGGGCGTGATCGCGGCTTCGAACGCAGCCGGGTCGGTCAGGTCGACGAAGCTGAAATCCAGTGCAGCGGTGCGACGACGCACGCGTTCGAACAGGCGGAAGCTGCCGCCGTAGATGTCGTCCATCGCCACTACGTGGCTGCCGGCATCCAGCAGTTCGATGACGGTGGAGCTGGCGGCCATGCCCGAGGCAAAGGCGAAGCCACGCGTGCCGCCTTCGAGCGAGGCCACACAACGCTCATAGGCGAAGCGGGTCGGGTTGTGCGTGCGCGAGTATTCAAAACCCTGATGCTCGCCCGGGCTGGACTGGGCATAGGTCGAGGTCGCGTAGATCGGCGGCATGACTGCGCCGGTGCTGGGGTCAGGCGACTGCCCGCCATGGATGGCCAAGGTGGCAAGCGACAGGCTGCGCTCGCCGTCCTGGCCGCGTGAATGCTGATCCGTCATAAGGGCTTCCAGCTAAAGGAGCGAAATTCTATCAGTCGTGTCTGAATCTACCGTTGTCCCCCTCTTCCGGGGGATCTGCCGGTCTTACTGAACCCTGCGACGCAGGTAGTTCAGCAGATCGATACGGGTGATCAAACCGAGAAACGCGTCACCATCGGTGATGATCGCCACCTGGCCGCGGTCAAATACCGGCAGCAGGGCTTCGATCGGGGATTTGACGTCCAAGCGGTCCAGTTTGCTGACCATGGCAACCGACACCGGGTCACGGAAACGGGCTTCGTCGCCGTAAACGTGCAGCAGCACGTCGCTCTCGTCGATGATGCCGACCAGCTGGCTGCCGTCCATAACCGGCAACTGCGACACGTCGTACAACTTCATTCGCTGGTAAGCGGTGGTCAGCAGGTCCTTCGGGCCCACCACCACGGTGTCGCGCTGGCTGTACGGGCGCAGGATCAGGTCGCGCAGGTCGCCGAACTGCGGGCGCTCGAGGAAGCCGTTGTCCAGCATCCAGTAGTCGTTGTACATCTTGGACAGGTACTTGTTGCCGGTATCCGGCACCAGCACCAGCACCTTCTTCGGCGTGGCCTGCTCGCGGCAGTACTTCAGCGCGGCGGCCAGCAGGGTGCCGGTGGACGAGCCACCCAGGATGCCCTCCTTGCCCAGCAGCTCACGCGCGGTGTGGAAGCTCTCGGCATCGCTGATGGCGTAAGCCTTCTTGACCCGGCTGAAATCGGCGATATCGGGCAGGAAGTCCTCACCGATGCCCTCCACCAGCCAGCTGCCGGACTTTTCGTTCAGCGTGCCATCGTTGATGTATTCGGCCAGGATCGAGCCGACCGGGTCTGCCAGCACCAGTTCGGTCTTGGGCGAAAGCTTGGCGAAGGCGCGCGACAGGCCGGTCATGGTGCCGGAGCTGCCGCAGCCGAACACGATGGCGTCCAGGTCACCGCCCATCTGCTCGATGATCTCCGGGCCGGTGCCGAATTCATGCGCGGCCGGGTTGTCCGGGTTGCCGAACTGGTTGATGAAGTACGCACCCGGGGTACGGTCAGCGACGGTCTTGGCCAGGTCCTGGTAGTACTCCGGGTGACCCTTGGCCACGTCCGAACGGGTCAGCACCACTTCGGCGCCCATGGCCTTGAGATTGAAGATCTTCTCCCGGCTCATCTTGTCCGGAACCACAAGGATCAGCTTGTAACCCTTCTGCTGCGCCACCAGCGCCAGGCCCAGACCGGTATTGCCGGCCGTGCCCTCCACCAGCGTCGCACCAGGCTTGAGATCACCACGCTTCTCGGCGGCCTCGATCATCGACAGGCCAATCCGGTCCTTGATCGACCCGCCCGGGTTGGCACTCTCCATCTTGAGGTACAGCTCGCACACGCCGACATCCAGGCGCTGGGCCTTGATGATGGGCGTATTGCCAATGAGTTCGAGGATGGAGGAATGGATGGGCATCGGTTTGATTCAGATCGCGCCGCACAGCGGCCGGACCGATGATTATCCGATGGTTGTGCACGAAAGTCAGGTAACCGCACCTTCAGCAACAGCAACCACACTGCCAAGTGACGCGGCCGGTTGCGGCCCACGAGGAGGCCGCAACCGGCCGCGACATAAACGGTCAAGCGTGGGGAAGGTTCAGTTGATGCTGTTTTCGTAAATCCGCAGGAGCTTCTGCTTGGCCAGCAGTTTTTCCCGTTTCATCTGTCCCAAGGTGACTCCGTCGATCGGGAGTACACCGAGCTCCGCGTCCATGCATTTCTTGTTCAGCTTCTTATGCTGTTGGTAGAGCTGCTTGAACTCCGGGTTGGCCTTGGCCAATGCGTCGATTTCACTCTGCGGCTGCCCTTCGAACATGACTACCTCCTTCATGCAGAAACAAGAACGCCCCGGCCTGACGGCACGGGGCGTTGCTGGATTGGAAAGCCGGGCCCGCCCACCGCGGCACCACCAACCGTCCTCCGGCCAACCTGCCAGGAGCTATCGGTTACTGGTTCGCGCCACGCTTGCACCGGCTCGGCCCTCCGTTGTCCGGACGACGAAAGTGCCGCCCGGACAATTGACCCTACGCCTGCAAAAAGGTTCCGGCAAGGGCTATGCGGAAACGTTTACTGAATATTCAAACCACCCCACATTCAGCCTCACGAGAATGACAAAAACCTAACAAGTTCAGCTATTTAAGTTTGTCATGGCGCGATAATGACCTCCGCTGAACGGGCCCGGGTAGAGGCTGCCTTCTTGCCCGTCACCTGGATCCGGTTGGCCGCCACGCCACCTGCCACCAGCGCGTCCTTGAGCGCCTGCGCACGCCGCTGACCAACGCCATTGGCACTGTCATAGGCCTCGATGGTGACCCGGCCCTTCTTGCCGATGTTCAGGTACTCGGCCAGCGCCTTGGCCTGGTTGCCGGCAGAGGCGGACAGCGCCGCCTGGCCAGCCGCGAACGCGTCGCCGCTGAAGGTGTAGATCTCGCCACGGCCATCGAACTTGGAGGCCGGCAACTTCTGCCCGGACACCAGCTCCGCCTCTTCGCGGGCCAGCTTGGCGGCGTTCTGCTGGGCCGTGCTCAAACGCGCCTGCTGGCGACCGGCAACGCTCGTCAACGCGGTTTCCGCGTCCTGGCGGGCCAGGGTCTCGGCTTCGGCAGCCAGGCGCAGGCGCTCTGCTTCCTCGGCCTGGATCTGGGTCTGTACCCGCAGTTGTTCGGCCTCCTGACGGGCACGGGCCGCATCGCGGCGGCTGGCCTCGATCAGCAACTCGCTGCGGGTGCGCTCCAACTCGCCAACCTCACGTCGCGCCAGCGCTGCGCGGCTGGCCGCCTCGGCAATCGCAACACGGCGCTCGGCCAGATAACGGGCATCATCCAGCTCCTTGCGCTTGGCCTTGGCCAGCGCCGCGATAGCCTGCTGTGCCTGCAGCTTCTCGAACGAGGCCACGTCGGCCATGGCCATGTCGGCCTGCAGCACCAGCAGACGCTGGTTCAAGGAAGCCACTGCCGGGTCTTCCGCTGCAAGCGCCAGCAAGGGCATGGCCAACAGGCCGACAACCACCAGATTCCTGATCCGCATCAACGTCCCTCCCCTGTCGCCAACTGGCGTTGCAGCTGTGCAACCTCGGCCTTGCGCTGGGCCAGCTCCGCCTGTGCGATGGCTTCCTCGCTTTGCGCACGCGCCAGATCAGCGTCGGCCGCCGCGCGCAGCGCCAGGATCGGCGCCTGCTTGCGCAGCCGTCGGTCGCCTGCTGCCTGCTGGGCCTGGCCCAACTGCTGGCGGGCCATCGCCATCGTGTCGGGCGCGTACTGATCGGCATCGGCCCGGTCGGCCTTCTCGACGGCCTGTTGTGCGGCAAGCAATTCCATTGCGCCCGGATCCTGCGCCAACGCGCTGCCGCATAGCACGAATGTGCAGGCGGTAGCACACAGGAATCGTCTTAATTGTGCGAAGCTAGATTTCATTGGGGAGCCGTTGCTTGGGTGACTGAGCGCGGCCATTGTGGTCAAGCCAGAGGCGTGCTTGCAACGGCACGCCGCCGTTTGTTGGGGAAAATTTCGCATGGATATCGGCTATTTCTTGAAGCTGATGACCGAAAAAAACGCTTCGGACATGTTTTTGACTACCGGAGCGCCGGTTTACATCAAGATTGAAGGCAAGTTGTACCCGCTGGGCAATACCGGCCTGCCCCCCGGCATGGTCAAGAAAATCGCCTATTCGCTGATGGACGAGGGCCAGGTGCCGCAGTTCGAGCGCGACCTGGAACTGAACATGGCCATCGCCCTGGCCGACGCCGGGCGCTTCCGCGTCAACGTGTTCAAGCAGCGCGGCGAAGTGGGCATGGTGATCCGTGCGATCAAGAGCCGCATCCCCAGCATCGAGGAGCTCAACCTCCCGCAGGTGCTGAAGGACGTGATCATGACCCCGCGCGGGCTGGTACTGGTGGTCGGCTCGACCGGCTCGGGCAAGTCGACCTCGCTGGCCTCGATGATCGACCACCGCAACAGCACCTCGACCGGGCACATCCTCACCATCGAGGACCCGATCGAATTCCTGCACAAGCACAAGCAGTCCATCGTCAACCAGCGCGAAGTCGGCCTGGACACCCACGCCTTCCACAACGCGCTGAAGAACGCGATGCGTGAAGCACCGGACGTGATCCTCATCGGCGAGATCCTCGATGCCGAGACCATGGAGGCAGCCATCGCCTTCGCCGAAACCGGGCACCTGTGCCTGGCCACGCTGCACTCCAACAACGCCGACCAGACCATCGAGCGCATCCTCAACTTCTTCCCGGAAAGCGCGCACAAGAACGTCTTGATGAACTTGTCACTGAACCTGCGTGCAGTGGTGTCGCAGCGCCTGGTCAAGGGCAAGGACGGCCGTCGTCGGCCGGCAACCGAAGTACTCATCAACACGCCGATGATCCGCGACCTGCTGCGCCGTGGCGAGGTGCACACCATCAAGCAGGCAATGGAAGACTCGCTGGAAGAAGGCATGCAGAGCTTCGACCAGTGCCTGTTCCGGATGGTGAAGGACGGCATCATCGAGCAGGAGGAAGCGCTGCGCGCCGCCGACTCGCGCGATGGCCTGGCGCTGAAGTTCCGCCTCTCCGAAGGTGGCAGCGGCGAGCATGATCCATATGCGGATTTCGCGGTGTCGGCACCTGCGGCGATCACGCACGGGTTTTGAGCTGGCGGTTCGTGCAACAAGAAGCCCCGCGTTGCGGGGCTTTTTTTGAACCAAACTTTTGTAGGAGCGGCGTAAGCCGCGAAACCACTGATGGACCCGGGCTGCAGCTTCGCCGGGCATTGGGTGATCTGCTGCTTCGGATGCAATGCCGGCTTCGCGGCTTACGCCGCTCCTACATGGCAAATCAGCTTCGCGGCTGACGCCGCTCCCACAACCATCCCGCCGGGCTAAACCGCGTCGATCTGGTTTTCCGGACGGGCTGCATCGAATGCCGGCAGCGCCAGGCAGGCTTCTTCAATCCGCTGCAGGGTCGGATATGGGGTCAGGTCCAGATGGAAGCGACGGGCGTTGTACAGCTGCGGCACCAGGCAGCAGTCGGCCAAGCCGGGCTCGGCGCCATGGCAATACCGCCCAGTGTCGAACGAGCCTGCCAGCATCGTCTCCAGCGCGGCAAAGCCAGTCCGCATCCAATGCAGCGTCCATTCGTCGCGTTCGGGCTGCGGCACATTCCATTCGCGATCAAAGAACTGCATCACCCGCAGGTTGTTCAGGGGATGGATGTCGCAGGCCACCTGCTGTGCCAACGCACGCACGCGCGCACGGCCGCCCGCATCTGCCGGCAACAGGGCTGGCTCGGGAAAAACCTCGTCCAGGTACTCAAGAATGGCCAGCGACTGGGTCAGTACACGCTCGCCATGACGCAGCGTGGGCACCAGCTCCTGCGGGTTCAATGCGGCGTAATCCGGCGCATGCTGCTGCCCACCATCACGTACCAGATGCACCGGTATGAGTGCGTACTCCAGACCCTTCAGGTTCAAGCCGATGCGCACGCGATAAGCGGCACTCGAGCGCCAATAACTGTAGAGCGACAGCCCTGCTTCCATGTCAGATTCCCCCATCACCTGCCACCACAATAGCGGCTGGCGGTGAGGATTCCTTCACCGCCAGCACAGTCAATGCACGAACTGTTTTATCAGGGACGCGAAGCCTGCTCAATGCGCTGTTCAATCGCACCAAAAATGCTGACGCCGTCACGGTCCAGCATCTCAATGTGCACCACGTCGCCAAAACTCATGAACGGCGTCGACGGCTTGCCGTCGCGCAGGGTTTCGACGGTGCGCTGTTCGGCGAAGCAGGATGCGCCCAATGCGGTGTCTTCATTGGCAATCGTGCCAGAGCCGACAATCGCACCGGCCGACAGCGGACGGGTCTTGGCCGCGTGCGCTACCAGCTGGGCGAAGTTGAACTGCATGTCGACGCCGGCTTCCGGCGCACCGAACCACTTGCCGTTGATGTGGGTCACCAGCGGCAGGTGCAGCTTGCTGTCCTGCCAGGCGGCACCCAGCTCGTCCGGGGTCACGAACACCGGGCTCAGCGCCGAGCGCGGCTTGGACTGCAGGAAGCCGAAGCCCTTGGCCAGCTCGCCCGGGATCAGGTTGCGCAGGCTGACGTCGTTGACCAGACCAACCAGCTGGATGTGACCAGCAGCCTGCTCCGGCGTCACCGCCATCGGCACGTCGTCGGTGATGACCACGATCTCGGCTTCCAGGTCGATGCCGTAGTCCTCGCTGATCACCTTCACTGCATCACGCGGTCCATAGAAACCGGCACTGGTGGCCTGGTACATCAGCGGATCGGTGTAGAAGCTTTCCGGCACTTCGGCGCCACGCGCCTTGCGCACCCGCACCACGTGCGGCAGGTAGGCACTGCCATCGACGAACTCGTAGGCGCGCGGCAGCGGCGCGGCCAGCGCCTGCATGTCCACGGCGAACTCGCCGTCCACGGCACCAGCATTGAGCTGCTCGGACAGCGCGTTCAGGCGCGGCGCCAGATTCGACCAGTCTTCCAACGCCTGCTGCAGGGTGGCGGCAATGCCAGCGGCCCGCACAGCACGGGTCAGATCACGCGAAACCACGATCAGGGTGCCGTCGCGGCCGCCATCCTTCAGGGAACCAAGCTTCATGGGAGTGTCCAGTCTGCGGAGAAATAAGTTTCAATTGTAATGAATAAGCCAGCTACCACCAGCCTCACCAGCCGAATGCTGAACGGGCGTTTTTGTGCCCGCCGAAACAATCCCTTAGACTAGCGCGGTCTGCCAGCGGCCGTCCGTTTCCCTCAGGGATCGCCGGCGGTGCAGGATCAGCGGCCATCTGGCCCATCCGCCCGCCCGCCCCCACTCCGACGCCTATCGTCACGCATTCCAGCCAGCGCACCGCGTTGGTTGCATCCAGATCTTGCAGCGCGGTTTACGGGAACGCTCCGAGATCAGCTGGTCTTCAATGATCAGCAACGCAAGCCCCTATGGGCGCGCGTTCTTCATGTTTCGGAGTACTCCATGTCGTTTGAAAACCTGGGCCTTGCGCCCTTCCTGCTGCGCGCGCTCGCCGAGCAGGGCTATGAAAACCCGACCCCGATCCAGGAGCAGGCCATTCCGCTTGCGCTGGACGGCCGCGACCTGCTGGCCGGCGCCCAGACCGGTACCGGCAAGACCGCCGCGTTCGGCCTGCCGCTGCTGCAGCACCTGGCTACCTCGCCGCAGAGCGTGGGCAATGGCCCGCGCCGTCCGCGCGCCCTGGTGCTGGCACCGACCCGCGAACTGGCTACCCAGGTGCATGACAGCCTGCGTAGCTACAGCAAGTACCTGCGTATCCCCAGCGCCTGCATCTACGGTGGCGTGGGCATGGGCAACCAGCTGGACATCCTGCGTCGTGGCGTCGACCTGCTGGTCGCCTGCCCGGGCCGCCTGATCGACCACCTGGAGCGTCGCAGCGTCGACCTGTCCGGCGTCGAGATCCTGGTGCTGGACGAAGCCGACCGCATGCTCGACATGGGCTTCCTGCCCTCGATCAAGCGCATCCTGGCCAAGCTGCCGCGCCAGAACCGCCAGACCCTGCTGTTCTCGGCCACCTTCGAAGACAGCATCAAGCAGCTGGCGCTGGAGTTCATGCATAACCCGGAGCAGATCCAGGTCACGCCGAAGAACACCGTTGCCGAGACCATCACCCACCGCGTGCACCCGGTGGACGGCGCGCGCAAGCGTGAGCTGCTGTTGCACCTGCTGGCCAAGGACTCCCGCGTGCAGACGCTGGTGTTCGGCCGCACCAAGCATGGCTGCGACAAGCTGGCGGACTTCCTGGAGAAGTCCGGCATCAAGACCGCGGCGATCCACGGCAACAAGAGCCAGGGCCAGCGCCTGCGCGCACTGGCTGACTTCAAGGCCGGCCGCGTGACCGTGCTGGTGGCTACCGATATCGCTGCCCGCGGCATCGACATCAACGAGCTGCCGAAGGTCATCAACTACGACCTGCCGATGGTGCCGGAAGACTACGTGCACCGTATCGGCCGTACCGGCCGTAACGGTTCGACCGGTGAGGCGGTCTCGCTGGTTGCCCAGGACGAAGCCAAGCTGCTGCGCCAGATCGTGCGTCTGCTCGACCGCGACATGGACATCCGTGACGTTCCGGGCTTTGAGCCGCACACCCCGATTCGCTGGGGCAACAGCGCACCGGGCAAGGCTGAGCATCCGGGCGGCCACAAGGCACCGCGTCGCGGCAACGGCGGCCATGCCGCACGTCGCCCGACCGGCGATGCACCGCGCGGCGGCCGTGGCGGCCAGCCGCAGAAGCCAGGTGGCCAGCGCAATGCCGGCAATGGCCAGCAGCGTCGTGATGCCCACCCGGGTGGTGGTCAGCGTCGTGGTGGTGGTGGCCGCGGTCAGAGCCGTACCAGCGCCTGATTCCAACTTTTTGTTGGGATGAGTTGCAAAGAAAGGCCGACGCATTGCGTCGGCCTTTCTGGTTTTTGCGATGTTGAGTATCAAGCTTTTGACGTTGGCCTCGTGCAGGAGCCAAGGCGAGATCAAAGGCTTCCCCTCATCCGCTCCTGCGGAGCACCTTCTCCCGCAAGCGGGAGAAGGGAAGGCCTGTCATTGCCACGTCGAGAGTCGGCACCGCGCCTGCACCTCTGGCCTCTGGCCTCTGGCCTTGGCTTTGGCCTTGGCTTTGGCCTTGGCTTTGGCCTTGGCCTTGGCTTTGGCCTTGGCCTTGGCTTTGGCCTTGGCTTTGGCTTTGGCCTTGGCTTTGGCCTTGGCTTTGGCTTTGGCTTTGCGCTTTGGCTTTGGCTTTGCGCTTTGGATTTGCGCTTTGGATTTGGATTTGCGCTTTGGATTTGGATTTGCGCTTTGCGCTTTAGCTTTGTTCTTATCCCTTCTCCCGTTTACGGGAGAAGGTGCCCCGCAGGGGCGGATGAGGGCGGCTTTTGGCCTTTGCGATACCCATACCCGCTGGCCGAGAAAAGCAGAACAGCACGGTGCTATGCACCGCCCCCTCACCCCAACCCCTCTCCCGCAAGCGGGAGAGGGGCTATGAGCACTGCGGGGCTAAACCTTACTCCCCGCGCTGGCGCGGCGTGCTCAGATGGTTCGCCTGCAACAAGGCATTGAGCAGCAAGCGCTCGGTGCCATGCCAATACTTGCGATGCGCCGGGTCATCGGCAAACAAGACCACGTTGCCACTCCCGGTCGGCACCACCTGCAGATAGCTGGAACCCGATACACGTGCACGATTGGCATCGGACAGATAGCCATTCACCACCGGCTCGCGGTCGATGTTCACCACATTGAGGAAGGCATTCTTCACCGGCTCGAATACCAGCCCGCCTTCCTTGTTGACCCAGATGCGACGCTGCTGCACACCAAAGCCCAGCGGATGGGTCGGGTCTATATCAGCGCTCAGGATGTTGCCGCTGACCCGGCCCAGCGCGAACACATCGCGCACCGTGCCGAAATCCAACCGCTCCGCCTCATCCTTCTTGTCGCCTTCGTGCAGCTTGGCTTCGGCAAGACCCTTGTCGATCGCCCAGCGCGCGCCGCTGCCATAAACCACCAGCGAACCACCGGCAGCAATCCAGCGTTTCAGCGCCGCCACACCGGCATCACTGACGTTGGTATAGGTGCCGCCGGAGAGCACGATCGAGGTGTAGCGCGCCAGATCAACGCTGGCCAACTGCGACGGGTCAAGCTTGCTGGACGGCAAGCCCAGCGAGGTATCCAGCGAGAACCAGGTTGAGCCAATCTCGGTGGCGGACACGCCCTCGCCCATCACCAGCGCAATGCTTGGCGTACGCAGCACGCGCACATTGTCACTGCCCAGATCAATGCCGCTGGCAGCGCGGCCACTGGCCAAGGCGTAAACCGTGACACCGGCTTCCTGCGCACGCGCCAGCACCTTGGCCTGCAACAATTCGCCGTCCACGGTCTGGCCCGCAACCGGAATCACCACCGCGCCATGACCAAAGGCCACATCACCGTTCGCGGTAGAAGCAGTGAACGGCTGGTGCGCGGTGCGCACACGCACATTGTCACGCAGCAGCCCGCCCAGCAGACGGAAGCTGCCGAAGTCACGTGCATCGGCCACATAGGCGAAGCCAGCACGACCGCCGCTGATGCCGCCCGGTGCCACCGGCACTGCATCCACCACCGCACCGCTCGGCACGGCACCACGACTGCCGGCATAACGCAGGCCATAGGCAGGCGCCACCGCATACGAAGTGCCGCTGTAGAACACATCGCCCTTCACCGCCGGGGTGAACTCGAAGATCGAATGCGCGAGGCGGAACTGCGGCTGCCGTGCCGGCACCACGTAGGCCGAACCGGCCTGGAAGCGCTTGCCATCCACTTCCACATCGCGCGCCAGCGCATGTACCTCGATGCGATGCTGCAGCAACACGGCCAGAAGCTTGCGGGTCAAAGTGGCGTCGGCAGCATCGCCGAACACCCAGTCGTGCACCGGATAGGCCGAGGCCTGCTTCAACGCGCTGCGGAAGAAGTCCTTCTGCAGTGCAAACAGACGATCACGGTCTTCCACCACACCGCGCACGCTGGCCAGGCCCGTCGCCACCTGGTTGCGGACGGTGAAGTTGAAATGCAGCGGGCCATTCACCGATTCCTGTACCAGACCACGCGAACTGGCCTGCTCCACGGTCACACCGACCGCACCGTGGAAATCCGGATAGGTGGAGCCATAGATCGGCGAGAAGTTGTCGAAGTTCTCGCCGGTGTAATACAGCGAGCCCAGATCATCCAACGCCTTGGCATGGAAACGTGCCAGCCACTTGTTCGCCTCATACGAAGACTTGGGCAACAGTGGGCTTTCCATGCTCTTCGGCGACGGCTCGAAGTAGTAAGTGCTGTCCTTGCCCATTTCGTGGAAGTCGATCTGGATGTTCGGATACCAGCGATGGAACTGTGCGACCTTCGGCCAGCTATCGGTCTGTGCCAATGCAAGCCAATCGCGGTTGAGATCGGTGAAGTAGTGATTGACGCGGCCGCTGGGGAAAGGCTCGACATGTTCCTTGTCGGCCGGATCAGCAGATGGCGGACGCGAACCCCAGGCGTTATGCCAGTTGGCGGCACGGTCGCGTCCATCCGGGTTCTGTGCCGGATCAATCACAACTACCGCGTGGTCGAGCCAGCGCGCGGTTTCCGCGTCCTGGTTGGCAGCCAGATAGTAGGCGGTAAGCATCGCCGCTTCACCGCTGGAGGTTTCATTGCCGTGGACGCTGTAACCCAACCACGCGACCGCCGGAGCATCAGCACCGGGTAGCGGTTGTGCAGGATCGATCAACGCTTGTCGTTGCGCGGCGATCTCGGCGCTGCGCGCGTGGTTGCGGGGCGAAGTAATGGTGACCAACAGCAGCGGGCGCTGCTCGTAACTCTGGCCGATGACCTCGACCTTGACCTTGTCCGAAACGCGCGCCAGTTCGTTGAAGTAGGCCACCAGCTGGTCATGCCGGGTGTAGTGGCTGCCGATCTCGTAACCGAGGAACTGCTGCGGCGATGGCACCTTCGCATCGAACTGCTGCACGGTGGGGAAGTAGTAGCTGTTCTGGGCATGGGCCGGCGACAGGCTGACAAGTGTTGCCAGCAGCAGCACTGGCAGCAGACGTAAAAAGCGGAACGACATGGATGTAGCACTCCCCTATTGCATGAACGTTGTTGCGGGACTTCGAATGAAAAAGCGAAACATGTAGTGCCGAGCCATGCTCGGCAGGGGCTTTCCCGGTAATGCTCCAAAAGCTGCCCTCACCCCAACCCCTCTCCCGTAAACGGGAGAGGGGCTAAAGCACTGCGGGCTTCAGATCAGAAGCGATAATCAAAACCCAGCGTGTAATAGCGCCCGCGCAGGTCGTACTGACTGAAGTCATACGGTGCGCGCACACCCGGGAAGGTGGCGTCGTACGGTGGCTGGCGGTCACCGATGTTCTGCACCTTCGCATACACGGTCAGCTTGTCGATGCCGGTGTAGCCCAGGTACAGATCGAACTGACTGTAGCTGGCAACCTGCTTCTGCACGGCCTTTGCCGCGGCACTGCCTTCCTGGTCATAGCTGCTGGTGTAATACCAGGTCAGCGCGGTGCGCCAATCACCCAAGGCCCAGTCCAGCGTGGTGGTGGCCTTGGTATCCGGCAGCGACGGGCCGAGGTTGGAGCCGGCGTAGTCAACCAGCGGACCACCAACCACCTGCGGTCGCTTGTAGTCGATGACATAGGTCAGCGCCGAGGACAGGCCGAAGTCACCTGCAGCTGCCGTCTGCCAACGCTGGCGCAGCTCGATGTCGATGCCGGAGGTCTCCAGCTGGCTCAGGTTCTGGTAACGGTTGTAGACCGCAAGCAGCTTGCCGCGTGAGTCACGCAGCACATCGGCCGGATTGTTGTCCGCCACCAGCGTGGTGGTGTTGCCGGTGCCGATCAGGTTGTCCAGCTTGATGCGGTAGTAATCGACGCTGAGGTTGGTGTTCTGCCACGGCGACAACACGAAGCCGGCATTGAAGCTGCGGGTGCGCTCCGGATCGAGATTGGTATTACCGACAGTGAAGAAGGTCGGGTTCTGGCGTGAACCGGCCACGTCCGGATCATGCGGATCGACCACCGAGCCATAGGCGATGCTGGTGGATGCCGAGTTCTCCGACAGCGACGGCGCACGGAAGCCACGCGAGGCCGCAGCACGCACCAGCAACCAATCCAGCGGCTGCCAGCGCAGGCCGAGCTTGGGCGAGAATGCATTGCCGAAATCACTGTAGTGATCGGCACGCGCGGCAGCCTGCAGTTCCAGCGTGCTGTGCAGCGGCACGCTTACTTCCGCATAGGCGGCGCTGACCTGGCGCTGGCCGTGGACTTCGGCGATTGCCGGACGCACCTGCAGGCCGGCATCGATCTGCCAGGGATTGTTGGAGTCGAGCTTTTCCTGCCGCCATTCGGCACCGGCGGCAAAGCCAATCTCGCCCGCCCAGGTTTCACCCAAAGTACCGGACACCTTGGCGTCCACACCCTTGAGCACCGATTCGGCCGGGCGCAACGTGCTCAGGCCGATCGCAGCCAGCACCGCCGGATCGGTCGCTGACGGATTGAGCAGGTTGTAGCTGCCACTGGCCAGCGCGTCGTACAGCGTCCAACGATTGGCAAAACCACCGGAGACGGTCTCGCGCTGCTTGCTGGCGGCCTGGAACGCGCCGACTTCCCAGTCCCATTTCTCGGTCTGCCCGCGCAGGCCGAGCACGCCACGGTAGGAGCGCGAACGGTTGGTCTTGATGGTGCCGCCAAGGTTGAAGAAGGTGTATTCGATCGGCACGTCCACGCCGTACGGGTTGTACGGATTGGCTGCCGGCAGCGTCGAGCGCACCGGCTCGGCCAGGCCGGTGTCGGCGTTGAGCGCGAAGCGCCCGCTTTCCAAGGTGAAGAACGGACTGGAACCAAACCACGACACACCCTTGATGTCGCTGTAGATCACATCGGCGAAGGCTTCCACCGAATCGTTGATGCGCAGCGTGCCGTTGACGTAAGCCTGCCAACGCTTGGTCGACGGGATCAACGTTGTGTACGGCGCCTGGTTGAAGGCGCAGGTATCACCAGCCAAGCCATCGATCGGTGCACTGGCGGTAAGCACCGTGCCTTCCGGGCAGTTACCGGCGGCATCGAGCATCGGCACCGACTTGCCGCCGATCAGGTAGCGCGCGCCCTTGGCCGACCAACCATTCCAGCGACCACCGGCCTTGTCGGTATAGATGCCTGAGCGCGTGAGATCGCGCTGATCCTGATCCAGACGGTCGCGGTTATAGCCTTCCAGCGACACCAGGATGTTGTAGCCATCGCGGTCCAGATCGCCGATGCCGCCGACAAACTTGAGGTTCTGCTGGTCCAGCCCACCGGCTTCGGAGGTGCCGCCACTGACGCCGACTTCGGCACCTTCAAAATTCTGCCGGGTGATGATGTTGACCACGCCGGCGACTGCATCGGAACCGTATACCGCCGAGGCGCCGTCCTTCAGCACTTCGATGCGCTCCACCGCGACCAGCGGCAGCGCGTTGAGATCGACGAAGGTATCCGACAGACCACCAGACGGGAAGCCGTAGTTGGCCAGGCGACGGCCGTTGAGCAGCACCAGCGTGTTCTTCTGCGACAGGCCGCGCAGGCCGATGCCGGCCGAGCCAGAGGCCCAGCCGCTGTTGCTGGTTTCGTTGCTGGCGTTGCCGGTGTTGGCGGAGATCGAACGCAGCAGGTCAGCCACACTGGCCTTGCCGGTCTGCTCCAGTTGCTGGCGTTCGATCACCTGCACCGGGTTCGCGGTTTCAGTATCGGTGCGCTTGATGTTGGAGCCGGTGACGCGCACCGCATCGAGGGTCTTGCTGCCGTCGGCAGCGGCTTCGGCCAGGGCGAGGGAGGGAGCAGCGATGGCAGCAGCCACCGCGAAAGCGAGCATGGAACGAGTAGGCATGGAGTCCGGGAGAGGTGAATGACAACGCCAGCAGTACCTCACAACAGTCAAATGTCCGGCCAATCACTTTGTTGCATTCGCACATAACCATCGGTTACATCGCTCCATCCGGATGGATATGAAACTACTGCTGGCATCACAGGTGCATACGCTGGGCGACGGCCGCACCCTACAATTGCGTCCATGGATATTTTCAAGGTTTTCACCCTCGAAGCCGCACACCGGCTGCCCAACGTCCCGGTCGGCCACAAGTGCTCGCGCCTGCACGGCCATTCGTTCCGCGTGGAACTGCGGGTCAGCGGCGAACCCGGCCCTGAGACCGGCTGGATCATGGACTTCAGCGAGCTGAAGGCCGCCTTCCAGCCGCTCTACGACCAGCTCGACCACAACTACCTCAACGACATCCCCGGCCTGGAAAACCCCACCAGCGAACGCCTGGCGATGTGGATCTGGGAAAAGCTGAAGCCCGCACTGCCACTGCTCAGCGAAGTAGTCGTGCACGAAACCTGCACCTCCGGCTGCAGCTACAAGGGCGACAAGGCAGCCTGACTGCGGTAGAGCCGAGCCAGGCTCGGCAGAGGCCTTACCGGAGTTACCTGTAGTGCCGAGCCACGCTCGGCAGGGGCTCTACCGGAGCCACCTGTAGTGCCGAGCCATGCTCGGCAGGGCTTTACACGCCATGCAGCGGCATTTGTAGGAGCGGCGTAAGCCGCGAAGCTGCCCATGCATGAAGCCTCAAAGCCAACCCCTCCCCAGCCCTCCCCTTGCCTGCGGCAAAGGGAGGGAGCAGAGCGTAGTGCCGAGCCATGCTCGGCAGAGGCCTTCCCGTGAACTCCCCAGCCGAGCATGGCTCGGCACTACATGGACTTCCCGACCATGCAGCAGCCCTTGTAGGAGCGGTGTGAGCCGCGAAGCTGGCCGTGCATGAAGCCTCAAAGCCAACCCCTCCCCAACCCTCCCCTTGCCTGCGGCAAAGGGAGGGAGCGGTAGTGGGGGGGGGGGGCGGGCGGGGGGGGGGAGGCCGGGGGCGCGCCGGCCCGCCCGCGGGGCAGCCAACCCCGACGACCTACTCCGAAGACCACCCACCCCCACCCCCCC